>CAZWKK010000140.1:0-5606 GCA_964634855.1 uncultured Anaerolinea sp. | reverse complement strand
TGCGCTGCATTTGCTCGGCTACGAAAAGGAAAAGGGTAAATGACCTTCACCTGGGCCTTCTTTGTTGCCATCGCCTTTGCCTTGCTCGATTGGTTTGCTGCCTGGAAGGAAAATAGAGTTCTGCTTTATATCGCCAAACCTGCCACTTTGCTCTTTGTCATTGTTTGGACGCTGCAGGTGAGCGGCTGGCAGGGTGCCATGCTCTGGTTCGGTTTGGGTCTGGTTCTATCATTAGCTGGGGATATTGCTTTACTGTTTCCCCCGCGCTATTTCATGCTTGGACTGGGTTTCTTTTTGCTTGCGCACCTGGCCTTTATCTTCGGTTTCAATGTTCAGTTGCCCCCCTCTTCATGGATGACGTTTATTGTGGCCGTGATCGTGGGCATCAGCGGTGCGCGCATTCTCCGCGTTATCCGCGCCGGCATTGCCAGGCTGCCTGCTCCCAATAAAATGATGCGAGCCTCGCTGGCCTATGGTATTGCCCTGGCGTTGATGCTGCTCTCCGCCCTGCTCACCTTCTTCAACCCGGTGTGGAGCACCAAAGCTGCGGCTGTTTCTGCCATTGGAGCAGGGTTCTTCTTTCTCTCAGATACAACGCTTTCTTATGACCGATTTGTAAAAAAAATCCCACATGGTCGGTTTTGGGTGCACGTTACCTACCATCTGGGAATTTTGGGCATCGTCTCAGGGGCGATGCTGCATTTTGTAAAATAACTACTTTTGGATCAGGGGTCTGAACCCCTCGCCTAAAGCTTCATGTGCCGACCCGATGACCATTAGTGCCATTGGGTCGATCTCTCTCACCAACTCTTTCAATTGATTAACCTCTGAACGGGTGATCACACAGTACAGCACAGGCCGCTCTTCATTGGTATAGCCGCCTTTACCTGCCAAGATGGTCACGCCTCGTTCCATTTGCTCCAGCACCACCCGCGTCACACTTTCGTGCTCCTTGGTGATGATGATGGCGGTACGGTAAATGCTCTGGCCTTCAGAGATGGCTTCTGCTGCGATGCCGCTGATATAAATGACCACCAGGCCGTAGAGCGCTTTCTCCCAGGAGAAGGCAAAACCACCGGCCAGCACCACAATGGTATCGGTGATGAGGTAAGACTGTGAAATGGGTACGCCAAAGCGGAAGTTGAGGATACGTCCCAGAATATCAGATCCGCCGCTGGTTCCCTGACCGCGGTAAACCAGGCCAAGACCCAAGCCCAGCAAGACGCCGCCATAGATTGAATTGAGCACGTTATCCGTGGTCATGCCCTGGACGGGCATAAAAAGTCCCAGCAGATCTGTGAAAAGGGAAAATGCTGCCACAGCCACAGCAGTACGGATGGCGAAACGCGGGCCGCCCAGATGCCGCCAGCCAATGATGAACAGGGGAACGTTGCCCAAAAAGACCAGCAAACCGATCGGGAATTTGACGAAGTAGGTGATGATCTGCGCCGCACCACTGATGCCGCCGCTGACCAGTTGACCCGGCACCAGGAACAGCCGCATTGAGATGGCCTGAATGAGTGCGCCAATGAGCAAGAGGCCGTAATCTTGAGCCATTTTCCAGGACCATTCCAAAGGTCCGATGGCTGATTTCAACTTCTGCCAGGGAGATGTGGAATTGGGGGAAATGCCAGACATAGAAACCTCTCTTAATAATTAGAATGCCTAATTGTAACCGATTGCCCGCGGATGAAATTACCCCTTGTCCAGACAAAGATCATGATTTGTGCTGCATGAGTATACTCTTGTCAACGTTTATTGAGAGGGGGATTGTGAGGTTCTGATGAGAAGAGGTACCTAAATTGAAGATTATCATCCTAGTGACAAGAGATCAGCCAATTCTGTAAACAAGGAACTGGCTGATGCAATATTCGAGGGGATATTTCCCTTGGGAAATATTTGTCATCGTAGGTCGCCTGAGAAAAATTTCTATTATTCTTTAGTGGACGTGTCTAAAAGTGTGGAAGTGGGGAAAGGTGTTGCAGTAGCCCCTGCCAAATAAGACTTTGGAATCCACCCAATTCTACCTTCTGAGTCCATGACCTGTATCCAAACCAGACCCTCGAAAACTTGGTCTTGATAAAGTTTTTCGATCCACTGACCCGCCTTGAGCTTGCCTATCACTGGCCCACCTGGAGATTGATAAAGCTGTAAGAGGGGGAGTTGAGCAGTGGACAGCAAAACTTGTTCAGGTGTGGCTGTAGGTGAGGGTGTAAAGGTAAGCGTAGGAGGAGGTAGTGATGTGGGGGTTGCACTAGGCCCAGGGGTAGCGGTACCTGTAGGAGTTGGTGTGAAAGTGGGTGTAGGGGGGATAAGCGGATCCAGTTCTTCGGCGATCACCTGTTCCACCTTAAGGGAAACGGGCCTATCTAATCCCTGTACGATCGCTTGCTGTAAGGCAACTACTTCTTCATAACTCAATGCTTTGCTGGTGCGTATGGTGATGATCATATTCAGTGTGTCATTTGTCCTGCTTACGCTCAGGTCTACCAGCTCAGATTGATTGGATCTGCTCACTTCTTCTGCAACAACGTTGTTGATCTTGCGGTTTTCCGTAGCTTCGTTGAAGAATTTGACACTGTAAAACGTGAGGGGAATTAACAAGATAAGGACAAGCGAAAGTGAAACGATCAAATTTCGTGGCACTTTTTGGTCTGCCTGTTTTGATTTTGCGGAGAAACCTCTCAACAAAAAAACAGCAGCAGAAGCAAAAGCGATTGTCACCATGTTGGTAAGGAAAAGCAAGGTTGCTCCACCGGCAACGTCCCAGCGAAAAAGGGCAATTCCAATCCCGATTGTACAGAGAGGGGGCATCAATGCCGTGGCAATGGCAACACCTGGTAAAGCCGCTGATAGATTGGGCCGTGTAAGCGCATATGAGGCTGCCAAACCGCCTGCCAATGCTATTATCAGATCGATCGGGGTGGGCCGCATTCGGGCTAGTACTTCACCAGGTAATTCTTGCAAAGTGACAAATGGTAAAAGGCGATTTACCAGCGTCATGATGAACGAAAGGAGAACTGCGATCCCTGCGCCGATCAGAAGGGTGAGCAGAGAGTTACGCAGCATATGATCATCCCCGGTGATGGAAGATAATCCGATGCCAATGATCGGCGACATGAGAGGGGCAAGCAACATGGCACCGATGATCACAGCCGGGGAATTGGTGATGAGGCCGAGAGTGGCGATACTACAAGACAAAATGACAAGCAAATAAAAATCAAAGCTTGGAACGGTCAGCGGAGATATCTCCTCGATCGTTTCCTGCCGTTCACTAGGCGAGAGGGGGTGAATGAACTTTTGAAAAAGCTTGACCAATTTGAACAAAAAGCTCTTGATCTGATTCATTTTCCCTTCCTGATACTGATTTGTCCTTTGAACTTATGTTCTTCCATCGGGAAGATCCCTTTTTCGGTGCTGCGGATCTCTTCTGCCGTAATGAATGCATGAGGCGTTTGCTGATGGATGATGGACATTACCTTGTCTACGTCTTTTCGTTTAACCACAATATAGATCATCTTTACCGGGCCTTGGGAACCTGTTGCGTCTACCTGGGTGACGCCAAACCCGGCCTCGTGAACCGCATGAACGAGTGTTTGACTTTCACCTGAGATCATTATCCGGAGCATATAGGTTCCCAAAGCCAGGCGATCTTCCAACCACATGCCAACGAAGTTTCCGGTGGCAAAACCAGCCGCATAGCCAATGTAGGCTGTAACACTGGTGAGGTGTTGCACCAATTGACCAATCACAACGATCCAGATGAGCACCTCAAAAAATCCAAGGAAAGGGGCGTACTTCCGTAAACCGCGAGAGATGAAAATGATCCTGATCGTTCCTAAAGTGACATCGCAGATCCGTGCAAAGAAGACGATCACTGGCAATATTACCCAGGCGTACCAATCAAATCCAGTTGCAAGGGTTTGTGTGAAGAAGGCCTCTATCATTTTTCCTCTCTATTCCAATAATGTGTTTAATTCGTACCGATCTGATTGTGGGTGAGGGCGGTAAAAACAGGTTCAGGTAAGCATTGACTCATGAGGGCGGGGATCTCTGCGCTCAGAATGCCGCTTCTCTGGTTACGTACGATACCGGCCAGGAAGATGGCATTGAGGTATTGATCAGCGTCCAGGCAGGCATCTTTGGAACAGGCTTCAAACCACTTGTCAGGGATCATGGGCTGGCCATTGATCTCTATGGCATAGAACTGGTCATTGGCGTAGAGCACATCACAGCGGGCATAATCTCGCACACCTGCCGCATCAAAGGCAGGGCCGACAAATTGGATGAGCCGTTCTTTGATGGCATCATCGGCGACCGGGCTTGCAGTGGTATTATGATTGTCTTTATCTGCAGTGGTGATGACCCGTACTGTTTTTTTGTTTTTCAGGCGAATTCGCGCCGGCATTAAGAGCCTGTTGGGGGTGTTGCCGATGAGGGCAACGGTGAATTCGCGCAGGTCGGGGGCATCTCCTAAAAAGTGTTCCACCAACAGCGTAGAGAAATCTTGCAACATCTGGCCGACCCTGGTTTGCAGGGTTTCCTGGTCATAGACCACACATTTTTCGCTCAACCCCCTTGAATTCCCTTCACGATCCGGTTTAAGGATGTAAGGGAAATTCTTTAGATGGGCGAGCACCGCATTGTTTTCAGCCTCAGGCTGGTCAGCTTTGAGCAAAAAGAACTCCGGCGTCTGAATGCCGTTTTGCTGCCAAACTCGTTTCAGTTTGGTTTTAGAGAGAACCAATTCAAGTACATCTGGGCTGGAACCAATATAGGGAATTCTTTGCTCTTCAAATATCTGGTGGATGTTCACTTTTTCGTTCGAACTGTTGTCCAGATAGTAATCGGCACTGAAGGCAATGTCTACCTTCTCCCGAGACAGGGTGTCTAGAAGCTGGCGTTCTTTGTACATGGGAACATATCTGGCTGATATCCCCCCAAGAGCCAGAGACTGGACCATATTGGTAAATGTTTTCTCATTCTTGAACACCTGCCCCGCTTTTGGGCGGTTGATGATCAGACCTTCCAATGTTTTTCTCCTTCCAGAATTCCTTCGTTGACGTACGCAACCAGTTCTCCCACGCTGAGGTTGTCGATGCCCAGTTTATCGATGGTGCGGCCGCGGCGCCAGTAATCCGTTTTATGGATGATGGAGGAGAGACGCACGATTGAATCCATGGCCCGCACCGAGACGCCGTAGCGCTGACCCAGCGAGGCAATGGGCACCAGGCTCATGGGCACATCTTCAAAGATGTAGCGATGGTTGAGGGTGGGGGGTGCTTTGATGCCGTAATACCCCGGCTGGTTATGAATGGCTTCGTTCAGATCTTCACCGGTGGCATCATAAGAAAGTTTGAGCCATTCCATTGCGGTTCTGGCACGGATGCCCAGGGAAGAGGCCACCGTCACACGTTCGCGGTCAAGTGCTTCTAGAACATGAGCTACCGAAGGAGTCACCCCATCGATGTAGAACTGGTAGTCGCCATGGGTCGATTCGATCCAGCCCGCGTTGAGGATGGTGAGGGCGGGGTGGAAGATGGCGCCCATGTTGTTGAGGCCGGTCTGCAGCACATTGCCGCCGTCGATGAACTCCGGGAAGGCCT
>CAZWKK010000139.1:0-5611 GCA_964634855.1 uncultured Anaerolinea sp. | reverse complement strand
GATCCAACCTCTGCCTGGGTCTTGGAAACCGCTGGTAGTGAATGGGTGGCAGAAAAGGTACAAGACATCCGTTCCATTTCCAACGGGCTGACCATTGGGGCAAAGTTTGAGCGTGCCTCCAAAAACCTTATTCCCCTGGCTATTCAAAAGGGATGGTGTAAGAGCGAAGCTGATTTTGATTTCAAACGCTGTTACACAGAGCCAGTCTTTACTTTTTTTGCTGATTCCAAGAAGCGGCAAAGCTGCACTACAGACTCTCTGCGTGCGCTCAAGGGCAAGATCACGGCTGCAGATATGATGTCGGTATTACGTAGCCACCACGACGTTAAAGACGGGGCTTTCACCCCGGGTAAGGGTCTCACCGGCGCTGATGTTTGCATGCATGCCTGCACTGGCCCGATCCGCTCCAGTCAGACCGCTGGCTCGATGGTCTCGGAACTCAAGCCCAAAGGAACCCATCTGCACTGGCTCACCGGGACGGCTGCCCCCTGCACGTCAACCTTCAAACCGGTATGGATGGATGCTGGCATCCCAGAAGGGGTGAAAACGCCGCAAAAACAATTTGACCCGGAAATACTATTCTGGCGCCATGAATTGCTGCATCGCCAGGTGATCAAAGATTTCCCCAACCGCATTGGGGTCATCACCACTGAACGGGATGCACTGGAACGTGAATTCATCCTCAAAGCCCACACTGCTGCTGATTTTTCAGGGGCCAAACGTCTGGAATTAAGCCGGGAATGTTTTGAACGCGTAAAAGAAAATGAAGCCACCTGGTTGGAGAAGGTAAGAGCCCTCCCCATCCGTTCACGTAACTCTTTTTATTACAATTCAGCCTGGAAAAAGTACAACCAGGCGGTTGGAATGCCTGACTAACACCCTAAACAATGATCGATCTGACACTACTCTCTCTCACTCCGTTTATTGACCGCCCTTACCATTTGCTTGGTTGGTTGGGCTGGTTCATTATGGGAGCAGTGCTGCTCTGGTTCTTGCAGAAGAACCGCTTTGAGCGCAAGATTCCTCACTTTTGGTTGATCTTTTCTTTATTGGTGCTGGGTACCTTGCTCACCAGCCTGCTGGTGGGGGTACATCTGCCCTGGGATAATTCCATCCCCTTGCCAAATGTACCGCGAGAAAATGCCACTCCATTGGTGGTGGCGTTTGCTGCCTTGCCGCTGATTTTAGCAGCCGGGCTATTAGGTCCGTGGCCGGCAGCCATCATTGGCTTCCTGGCGGGGTTGATCTCAGCCTTCTGGAATACCCATTCCATTTTTTCGCCTATTGAAGGCGCTACCGTGGGCTATTTGCTCTCGCTGGCCCTCAGGCAAAACTATCGCACGCTTTTTTATAAGTTCCTGCGCCATCCATTGGGTGCGGGAATCGCCGTTTCTATTCTCTCAGCGCCGCTTTACCTGACCAGTGCCTTCTTCAATACCAACGGTTCGCTGGCTGTGCGTCTGGATTATTGTTTTACCCAGTCCTGGGTGCTGATGGTAACCAACGGGATACAACTGATCCTCGCCGGGTTGGTCTGTGAATTGTTTACCCTGCAAAAATCTACTTTGTGGGTGCAATTTAAGTCTTTTCAGCCGTCACCCAGCGAATCGGGCCTGCAAACCCGCGTGCTTTCCACCACCATCCCCATGATAGTGGCCTTGCTGCTGACTCTTTCCATCGCTGATTGGGCGGTGGCAGGCCAGGCTGCCCGGACCATGCTCAAAAACCAGTTAAAAAGTGCCGCTGATACTGCCGCCGAAAACATCCCGTATGTTACCGAAACCGGGCAGAGCCTGGTGGCCGATATTGTCTCGGCTGGCGTTCCAGTTGATGAAGCAGGTCCGGCACGCAGCTTTTTGCAGGACAAAATTCGCGCCATTCCGTACTTTAGACAGCTTTACGTATTTGATCTGACGGGAAAGCCTCTAGCCGGTTACCCGGTGAACTCGGCCGACCAATTGTTCATGAGCGCAGAAGAGCAAGCGGGCATTCAACTAGCCTTAAATGGGGTGGAGATCCAAAGCTATACCATCAACCCTTCTGGTAACAATAATTCTTTAGTCATTTCCTTTTTGGCCGCTATCCCTGATGAATACGGTCTGGCCAAAGGGGTCTTACTGGCCCGTACCGATCTGACCGAGAATTTATTCTCTCAGCCTACAATTCAAGCATTGGAGCAAGTGAGTCAGATGGGCGGGGAGGGATTGATCCTGGATGCAAACAGTCAGATCTTGTTTGACACCAGTGATTCCCAGACGCTTACTACTTACTCTGGTTCTGTGCCATTGGAAGAATCGTTTTTCGATGAAGTGAGTGGAACAGGCACACGGCGAATGATCTTCTCTGAACCCATCAATGAGAAGGGATGGGTCATTCTGCTCAGTGTACCCGCCAGTATTGCCCAGGAAATGGCGCTCAACATCGCCGTGCCTTTGCTGGCTCTGTCTTTGGTGATCACGGCCCTCATCACCCTGTGGATGCGCTACCTGATGCGTACGGTCACCTTCTCCTTAAAGCATCTGGCCAATCAGGCCTCCAGAATTGCCCAGGGCAGCCTGGATACGCCAGTGGAAGCCAAAGGTGTGGATGAGGTCGGCCGTTTGGGTTCTGCCTTTGAACAGATGCGTGTCAGCCTCAAAGACAGGCTGGAAGAGTTGGATCGATTATTGGAAGTCTCTAAGGGTGTCTCAGCCAACCTGAGCATTGAAGGCGCTTCGCCTTCGATCTTGAAAGCTGCCATGGCTTACGGCGCCAGCTCCGCCCGGTTGGTTTTGTTCCGTGACCCTGACAGAGGTATTGAAAGCGAATTGGATATTTTCGCAGATGGCCCTCAGACAGCTGAATTTGCTGCAATGGATCGGCCTCTGCTTGAGTTGATGAAAGAAGAGTCAGAAAAAGGAGTGTTGGTCATTCCTTCACGAATGCGCTTAAAACGCATGGGCATCGCCAAGGGCACTACGGTACCGGCAGAAATGCTGGGTGCTTCGTTACGCGATGATACAGCCTATCGGGGCGTGCTGTGGGTGGGGTATTCCGAGCCGCACCGCTTTTTAGAAGGCGAAACCCGCTTCTTTAGAACGCTGGCTAACCAGGCATTGCTGGCAGTGACCAATTCCAATCTGTATCTGAGCGCGGAATTGGGAAAACGCCGTTTGGAATCGGTACTCGCATCCTCGCCTGACCCTGTCCTGCTGGCGGATAGCGAAGGTACATTGCTCACCGCCAACCAAGCCTCTGATGAGATCACAGGTCTGCTTTCACAAGGCAAAGATGGGCTGTTCGGCGCAAAGACGGTTGTCTCTGACACATTGAAAACGGTATTGGAAACCAACCTGGTCAAAGGCAAGATCGCCAAAGAGATCGTGTTGGAAAACGGACGCACTTACCTGGCCAGTATTTCTCCCGTTGAAGTGGATGAGAAACGTGCGGGTAAGGTGTGCGTGTTGCATGACGTCACGGAGTATAAGGCACTGGAGCAGCAGAAATCAGAATTTGTGGCTGCCGTCAGCCGGGACTTGCGTACGCCGATCTCTCAGCTCTCCGGGTTTGTCTCCATGCTGCCTATGGTCGGAGAGCTGAATACCCAACAAAAGGAGATCTCTGAGAAGATCAACAAAAATTTGGACAAGATGGGCCAAATGGTGGCTGATCTGCTTAACCTGGAGCGCTTTGAGGCAGGGATCGAATTGAACCTCGAGAGATTCTCTCCTATGGATCTGCTTGATCAGGTGATCGTGCAATTGCAAGCCCAGGCTACCCAGCGCAAAGTACAACTGATGAAGGAACTCTCAGTTTATCAGGACATTCAGTTGGAAGCTGACCGGGTAGAAATTCAGCAAGCTTTGGTCAGTTTGCTGGAAAATGCGATAAAATATTCTCCATTGAACGGCATTGTCCATCTGCGCATAGATGTGGATGAACAGAACGTTACCTTTGTAACCCAAGATCACGGGCAGGGTATCGCCCCTTTAGATTTGCCTTACGTTTTTGAGCGCACCAAGAAAAGCGCTCGTAAAGATGATA
The DNA here is from genome assembly GCA_964634855.1 of uncultured Anaerolinea sp. Classification (GTDB taxonomy): domain Bacteria; phylum Chloroflexota; class Anaerolineae; order Anaerolineales; family Anaerolineaceae; genus UBA6107. The sequence goes on along the minus strand of CAZWKK010000139.1, from coordinate 1,588 downwards.
AGAGTTCCGGGTATGAACTGGTTATCGTAAAGACCATCGCTGAGCGACATCACGGGAAGGTTTGGGTTGAAAGTAAATTAGGGAAGGGAAGCACTTTCTACCTGGAGATTCCTTTGGTCCAAGAAATGAACAAGAGACAAAAATAATATATCAATTATCCGAATTCTGTGGTATACTTTACGGTCGCATGTATATTAATTCGCTTGCGATGATAGTGACAGCGCAGGAAACTTTGAATGCGCTGATGCGTGTTTAATCGCTTAAGGGTTCCCATTAAGGAGGCGTTTAGTGGAAACAAAAAGTCTCGTGGCACTTCGCATCAACCTTGCTTCACCTGAAACGATCAAGAGTTGGTCTTATGGTGAGGTTCTCAAGCCAGAAACGATCAACTATCGGCGCCTGCGCCCGGAGAAAGACGGGCTTTTCTGCGAAGCAATCTTCGGCCCAACTCGTGACTACCAGTGTTATTGTGGAAAATATAAAAACCCGCGTTATAAAGGTATTATTTGCGACAAATGCGGAGTTGAAGTCACCCGTTCTTCTGTGCGCCGTGAGCGCATGGGCCATATTGAGCTGGCTACCCCAGTAGCCCATATTTGGTACACCCGTCGTATTCCTTCTTATCTTGGTTTATTGCTGGATATTTCTCGCCGCAACTTGGACCGTGTGCTGTATTTTGCGCAGTACATTGTTACTTTTGTGGATGATGATGCCCGTCAGAAAGCTCTCAAACGCCTCGAAGACGAGATCAACGTTTCTGAACGTGAACAGGCCAATTCCATCAACAGCAAGATCCTGGATGTAAAACAGAGCCGCGACAAGAAGATCGCTGAATTCAACGCTCATCGCAAAGAGATCGAAAGCCGCAAGGAAGAGCTCATTGCCGCCCGTTTGGAACCCGTCATTCAAGAAGGGCAGTCCATTGAGCGCAAGTTGAGCGAATCTCTTGGACAGGCTCTGAAGAAACAGGTTCTCTTTGAAGCTGCCAAGATCGTCATCGCCGAAGCTGGCGAGACCGTCACCGCTCAGCACATTGCCAGCGTGCAGCGCATCGTTAAAGAGCGTCTGGATGAGATCGAAGGCGAATTCAACAACGAAATGGCCCGCGACCTCGAGCAGATCAAGATGAGCATTGAGCAGATCAAAGCCGAGGCTGATGAAGCCATGGAATCTCTGCGCAATCAGTTGGAAGACCAGTCCTCTGAATCTGCTGATCAGAACTCCCATCAGCGCGATGAACTTCAGGAGCTGCGCCCCTTCACCTTCTTGTCTGAGAGCCGCTACCGCGAACTGAAATCCCGCTGGGGTCAGGTCTTCCGCGCTGATATGGGTGCCGAAGCCTTTTATGACATCTTGCGCCGGCTTGACCTGGATAAACTCTCTGAAGATCTGTGGACCGAGGTCCGCACCTCCAAGAGCAAACAGAAACGCAAGAAGGCCACCACTCGTCTCAAAGTGATCGAAGCCTTCCGCCGCTCTGGCAACCATCCTGAGTGGATGATCCTGACCGTTCTTCCGGTCATTCCGCCTGAACTGCGCCCAATGGTGCAGTTGGATGGTGGTCGCTTCGCTACTTCTGACATGAACG
>CAZWKK010000138.1:0-5613 GCA_964634855.1 uncultured Anaerolinea sp. | reverse complement strand
GTATTATATCAGGCGTGTCAAATGGAAAATCTGTTATAATTTGCATAATTAATGTGAAATATATCATAAATAAAGGTGCTCTATGAAAAATCGAATTGACCATCCTGTGAAGGTCGCCATCGTTGGCGTAGGAAATGTAGGAGCCACTTTTGCTTATGCCCTTTTGGGCAGTGCTTTGGCTTCGCAGATCGTATTGATCGATGCGAACAAAACCCGCGCAGAAGGGGAAGCCATGGATCTGAACCATGCTGTTCCCCTCACCCATTCAACCAGGATCTGGGCAGGAGATTATGCCGATTGTGCAGGAGCCGCCATTACGGTGATCACAGCCGGCACAGCCCAGCGTCCGGGCGAAACCCGTCTTGACCTGGTGCAGCGCAACTACTCCATCTATCAGAGCATCATCCCTCAGATCGTGAAAGCCAACCCGGATGGCATTTTGCTCATCGCGTCCAATCCGCTTGATGTGCTGAGTTATGCAGCTATGAAGCTTTCTGGTCTGCCAGCCAACCGCGTCATCGGTTCTGGCACCATTTTAGATACTGCCCGTTTCCGCTATCTGCTCAGCCAGCATGCAGGCGTCGACCCCCGCAGCGTGCATGCCTATATCATTGGAGAGCATGGCGATAGTGAAGTCCCTGTGTGGTCCGCCGCCAATATCGCCGGCATGAGCTTGACTGAGTTCTGCAAGATGAATTGTGATTCCTATGATCAATCCGATTACGATGCGATCTTTGCTCAAACCCGCGATGCAGCCTACCATATCATCGAACGCAAAGGCGCCACTTTTTATGGCATTGGCATGGGCCTGGTGCGTATCTGTGAAGCCATTTTGCGCGGTCAAAACACAGTTCTCTCGGTTTCCACCCTCATTCATGATTACTACGGTATTGAAGACGTTTACCTCAGCCTGCCATGCGTGATTGGGCGCGAAGGGGTGCAAAAATTCATGCGCCTGCCATTGGATGAAAAAGAGGTGGAAGGGTTACAGAAATCTGCCAAGATCTTAAAAGAAACCTTAACCACCCTTGGACTCTAAAAAACGTTAACAAAGCCTTAACCCCGTGGTTCTAGCCACGGGGTTTTTTTATGGATATGATTCGGGGGACATCTTGTATAATCAATCTATCCCACCTGAAAGGAAAGTCTATGGAAAGCTCTATCAGCACTCCCGTTGAAGATGAAAAACAACACAAGCGGGCGATACGTGCCTGGACGATGTATGATTGGGGCAATTCTGCCTTCGCCACCACCATAATGGCAGCCGTTTTACCGGTGTATTACTCTTCTGTCGCTGCCGGCAACCTGGCTCCTAACATTGCAACTGCCTACTGGGGATTCACCTCTTCCATCTCGGCTTTGATCGCTGCCATCATCAGCCCAATCCTGGGCGCGGTCGCCGATTTCCGCGGCTCGAAAAAGAAATTCCTGGCCATCTTTATGATGTTGGGCGTCACCGGAACTGCGCTCTTATACTTCATTCAATCAGGTGATTGGCTCCTGGCTTCGACCTTCTTCCTCTTTGGCAACATCGGTTTCGCCGGCAGCCTGGTCTATTATGACGCCCTGCTCCCCCATGTGGCCCGTCCCGATGAGATCGATCAGGTCTCTTCCCGCGGCTACGCCATGGGCTACATCGGCGGTGGTCTGTTACTGGCCATCAATCTGGTCATGATCATGGTTCTGCCGGGCCTTGTTCCAGGTTTGGATGCCGGTCTCATGACCCGCCTCTCCTTTGTTACCGTGGCGGTTTGGTGGTTCTGCTTTACCCTGCCGTTGTTGTTCAACGTCAAAGAGCCTCCGCGCCGCATCGTGGCTGGTGAAGAAAACCAACACGCCATCACCGTAAGTTTCAAACGACTTTTCCAAACCTTCAAAGAGATCCGCAAATACCGCGACCTCTCTCTGGCCATGCTGGCCTTCTGGGTTTACGCCAACGGTATCGGTACCATCATCGTGATGGCCACCGCCTATGGGACTGAGTTGGGCTTTGGGCAGACCACTCTTATCGGCACACTGCTGATGGTTCAGTTTGTCGCCGCTCCCTTCGCCTTCCTCTTCGGCTGGCTCTCCCGTAAGATCGGCACCAAGAAAAGCATTTACATAAGTCTGAGCATTTACACCCTCATCGCCATCGCCGGATACTTTTTGTATCAGGAATGGCAATTCTGGGTACTCGGTTTTGCCGTTGCCACCGTACAGGGCGGCAGCCAGGCCCTTAGCCGCTCATTGATCGGCAAAATGGTACCAAAGGCAAAATCTGCTGAATTCTTCGGCTTTTTTAGCGTTTTTGAGAAATTCGCTTCCATTCTTGGCCCGGCCATATTCGGCGTAGTCTCCACCATCATGGGACATTCCCGCATGAGCATTGCCTCTCTCGTAATTTTCTTCGCTGTGGGTATCTGGATCCTCACCGGTGTCAATGTTGATCGCGGTGTGGCAGTCGCTCAAAAAGAAGACTCAGAGATGGTCTCTGCTGAAGCCTAAAATTCGTTGAAATTCAAAAAAAGACCTGAGATTTGTTATCTCAGGTCTTTTGGTTTATTTTGTGATCTGGTAGAGCTCCACCAGTACCCCGCCAGCGCTCTTGGGGTGAACAAAGGCCATCTTTCGACCGGGCAGGACTTTCGGCTCTTCGTCGATCATACGCACGCCCTTTTCCTTCAGGTTAGCAATAATGCCTTCAATGTCGTCCACTTCCACACACAGATGATGCATGCCCCCGCCGCGTTCAGCAATGAATTTGGCGACGCCAGAATCATCTGTAGTAGGGTTTACCAATTCCACTTCACTCTCACCCACGGGCAAGAAGGCAACTTTGGCTTTCTGGCTGGGAACATCCTCAATATGGCTGAGTTCGATACCCAGGGCATCACGCCAGAATTTTAGTGATTCGTCAATATTTGCTACGGCAATACCAATATGATTGATCTTGATCGGTTTGGCCATGATCTCTCCTATGCTCTCAAATTAGCCCCACACCGGAGGCTGATATTCGCCCCAGGCCTTACGCAAAACGCCACAGATCTCACCAAGGGTCAGATCGTTCTCCACACAGGTGATGAGCAATGGCATGAGGTTTTCTTTTTGTTTGGCTGCAGTTGCCAAAGTAGCCAACAACTCGTTGGCTTTGGCTGTGTTGCGGTTGGCGCGTAATTGCTGCAGGCGCTGGCGCTGGTTGGCCTCAATGGAAGGATCTACTTTGAGGCGTTCCAACTCCATCTTTTCTTCCACCTGAAAGGCATTAACGCCCACCACAATCTGCTCCTTCTTTTCTACCGCCATTTGCGCTTTGTAAGCAGAATCGAGGATCTCGTTCTGCATATAGCCCTTTTCAATAGAAGACAGAGCGCCGCCAAGATCATCGATCTTGCGAATATACTCCATGGCACGATTGGCAATCTCATCGGTCAGGTATTCCACCACATAGGAGCCTGCCAACGGGTCAATGGTATCGGCTACGCCGGATTCATGGGCAATGATCTGCTGCGTACGCAAGGCAGTCCGCACCGATTTTTCAGTGGGCAGCCACAGCGCCTCATCCATTGAATTAGTATGCAGCGATTGGGTGCCGCCCATTACTGCAGCCAGGGCTTGCAGGGTGACGCGCACAATATTGTTCTCCGGCTGTTGGGCTGTGAGGGTGGAACCACCGGTCTGAGTGTGAAAACGCAGCATCCAAGATTTGGGGTCTTTGGCACCAAAGCGCTCTCGCATGATCTGTGCCCACAATCGGCGAGCAGCGCGGAACTTGGCCACTTCTTCTAAAAAGTCATTATGAGCCGCAAAGAAGAAGGATAACTGCGAGGCAAAATGGTCCACTTCCAACCCTGCGCTGATGGCGGCCTTGACGTATTCAATGGCGTCGGCCAGGGTAAAAGCCACCTCTTGCACGGCGGTCGAACCCGCCTCACGGATGTGATAGCCTGAGATACTGATGGTGTTCCAGTTTGGAACTTCCTGTTCGCAATATTGGAAGATGTCCGTGATCAAGCGCAGACTGGGAGTCGGCGGGAAAATATAGGTGCCACGTGCCACGTATTCTTTAAGAATATCGTTCTGAATGGTACCGCGTAACTGTTTGGCTGCCACTCCCTGTTTCTTGCCCACCGCAATGTACATAGCCAGTAACACTGCCGCAGGAGCGTTGATGGTCATACTGGTAGAGACCTTATCCAGCGGAATCTGATCGAACAACGTTTCCATGTCTTTGAGGGATGAAATGGAAACACCTACTTTGCCAACTTCACCCAAAGACATGGGGTCATCGGCATCGTACCCGATCTGTGTAGGCAGGTCAAATGCTACAGATAAGCCAGTTTGACCCTGATCCAGCAGGTAGCGGTAGCGTCGGTTAGATTCTTCGGCGCTGGCAAACCCTGCATACTGACGCATGGTCCAAAAACGACTGCGATACATGGTGGGCTGTACTCCGCGGGTAAACGGGTACTCACCAGGAAATCCTAATTTATCTAAATAATCAAAATCAGTGGGGGTGGCAGCTCGCGGGAGAGGAATACCAGAGGGGGAAGTGAAATCAGTTTTTCGTTCTTTAAACTTATCCACCACTGGCTTAACGACCTTTTCCTCCCAATGCGCTTTCTCGTCTTCAAGGCTCATAAATACCTCTTCTTCAAGATTTGTTAGCACCAACAGTATACCTTAACTCCTCCGTAGGGAGCAGTGACAAAGGTTATGGTAAACTGAGTAAAAGGGATAAGGTGTATAAATGAGTGATTTTCTCCAGCTGACGATCGTTCTCATCGTTATTCTCGTTGCAGCCAAGCTGGCAGGGTATATCAGTACCCGTATTCACCAACCTTCGGTTTTCGGTGAATTGCTTGTCGGCTTGTTGCTCGGGCCAACATTGCTTAACCTAACCCACCTCTCCTTCATCAGCAATACTCACATTGAAAGCTTTATTGCAGACTTGGGAGAATTGGGAGTTCTGCTCCTAATGTTCCTGGCTGGCCTGGAATTACACCTTAAAGACCTCGCCAAGAACACCCGTGTGGCCGCACTGGCCGGAATTCTGGGTGTGATCCTGCCTGTCGGTCTGGGCCTCATTTTTGGTGAAGCTACCGGTATGGACTTCAACCACGGGCTTTTCCTGGGGCTCACTTTAGGCGCCACCTCGGTTTCAATCTCAGCCCAGGTGTTGATCGAACTCAACCAACTGAAATCACGGGTAGGCCTGGCTTTATTGGGAGCTGCAGTTTTTGATGACATTCTGGTCATTCTGCTCCTTTCCACCTTCCTCGCCTTCTTATCCGGGGGCAGCAGCTTCGCTGAGATCGCCCTGGTTTTTGTAAAGATGGCGCTTTATCTTGGAGCCTCAGCAGCCATTGGCATTTACCTGTTACCCTGGCTCACCCGCAAGGTCAATAAGCTTCCCATCAGCCAGGGGGTCACAACTTTCGCCATTGTCATTCTGCTCATTTACGGCGTGGCCGCTGAACTGTTGGGCGGGATGGCAGCCATTACTGGAACGTTTTTGGCAGGGCTGATGTTCGCCCGTACCCCAGAAAAGAACGTCATTGAATCCAATCTGCATGCCATTGCCTATGCTTTCTTTGTACCCATTTTCTTTGTCAGCATCGGCCTGAGCGTAAA
>CAZWKK010000137.1:0-5678 GCA_964634855.1 uncultured Anaerolinea sp. | reverse complement strand
GCCCGATATTTTGCTGATTCCATTTACATTATCGGTGCGGGTACATTGGGTTTCTCTTTCCTCATGTTGCTGCGGCCGGTGTTGGTGCGCGAACCAGCCAGCGAAAATGAAAGAATGCAAGCAACCGAGTTCGTAACAAAATACGGCCATACTGCGCTGGCCAGAGCCACCCTGTTTGATGATAAATCCTACTTTTTTGCCTCGCCAGAAACCCTGATCGCATATGCCAGCAGCGGGCGCGGCGCCATTGTCCTGGGTGACCCCATCGGCCCTGCGGCTGAGATCCCAGAGGCGATTAGCGCCTTCAAGAAATTCTGTGCCCGTAATGATTGGTTACCAGCCTACGCCTCGGTACTGCCAGATCACCTGGAAGCCTACCGTGATGCCGGCTACGAGACGCTCTGTATCGGCTATGAGGCCATCGTCGATCTGAGCCAATTTACCCTGGAGGGCAGCCAAAACAAAGGCCTTCGTTACGAGGTCAACCACATGCAGAAACTGGGCTACCACGCAGAAATTCAACCCCCGCCGCTCAATGATGACCTGATGTGGCAACTCAGGATGATCAGCGATGCCTGGCTCACCATGCGTCACGGCGGCGAAATGCATTTCTCAGACGGCTGGTTCGATGATGCTTACCTCCGTAATGGCAGTGCAGCGGTGGTTCATACCCCTGAAGGTACGCCTATTGCTTTTGCCAACCTGGTACCGGAGTATCAAAAGAACGAGCTGACCATTGACCTGATGCGCCGTTACCGCCAGGTGGAACACGGTACAATGGAATACCTTTTCAGTTCCATGCTGCAATGGGCCAAAGATCAGGGTGTAGCCACCTTTAGCCTTGGCCTGAGCGCGATCGTCGGCGTGGGCGAAAAGCCGGAAGACCCGCGCGTGGAACAAGCCCTGCACACGATCTCAGAATATGTCTCTCGCTTCTACAACTTTAAGGGCTTGCATGAGTTCAAAGAAAAATTCCATCCCAATTGGGAACCGCGTTACCTGGTTTACCCCGGCGCAGCCTCCCTGCCCCTGGTCTTGAGCACCCTGCTAAAAGTTCATTCAGGCAAAAATTACCTGGTTAAGTTCTTCAAAAATTGATCCCTGCTTCGGAACGGAGAGACAATGCCATTTGCGCTAACATCTATTCAACTGGAAGGTGCCCTCAAAAAACCGGGCTGCCCCATTTGCCGCCTCTCTGAAGAAGCGGTGCAAAAAACCGCCGACGGCTTCTTGTACGAGAATACCATGAACCCCGACTGGCGCAAGCCGATCATGGAGTCTCACGGCTTCTGCCCCACCCATACCAAACTAATGGTGGCCGTTGAAATGTCTTCCAGCGGCCCCGTTTTGGGCATTAATTACATTTACGAAGCATTGGCGCGCCAGGTGGCGGACGAACTGGAAGAACAGCAGTCTGGCTGGAAGAAGTTTTCTGCCCGCCTGGCAAAAGCGGGTAAGCCCAAAGAACCCGCCCCCTGCCCGCTGTGTGATTTCCAAACCCAAACAGAATCGAACCTGCTCGACGGCCTTTTTGAGGAACTGAACGCAGAGAGATCTCTTTTTAGGGATGCCTACGCGCATAGCGATGGCCTGTGCTATGCTCATTTGATGCAGGGTGTTATTTCGTTTGCTAAAACGTATCCGCAGGCGATTAACTTTATCGTGCCCCTCACCCAGGAGAGGCTGCGCACACGCTCTGCGGAGATGAAGGAGTACATCCGCAAGCACGATTGGCACTACCGCGACGAAATCAAGACCGAGGCAGAGCTCTCTGCCTGGAAGCGTACCCTCACCTTCTTTACCGGTCTGCCGGAAGACAGGTTCAATCATAAGGTCGAAAAGAGATAGCAAAAAGCCGGAGGCAATGCCTCCGGCTTTATCTATTCTTGACGAAGTTTACTTGGCAGCAGTCGCAGCTGGGGTTACGGCTGCAACCGTGGGAGTGGCGGTGGTGGCGGGAGTGTAAGGTACCTCCAGCAGACCATCCAACCAGGATTGATCTTTGTCAAAGTGGTGATTGTAAACCCACAGGTTGTTGTCATCTACATACGGGCTGATTTCGATGCCGCCCATGCCGTTCTGACCGCTGGCAAAGTGGTACCAACCCGGATACTGTGAATTCTTGCCATCAATCGTGAAGCAGCCCGCCATGGGGATGGTGCCGACGATCCTTCCGGTATCCAACGGTGCGGTGCGGATGTTCTCACCCACCTGCTGGTTATAATCCAGGCAAACCACCAGGTTGGTGTAGGTCTGAGTGGTGGCGGTTGCCGTGGGGGCAGTTGTACTGGTAGCAGCCGGAGGAACAGTGGCAGTGGGCATTGCTGTAGCGGTAGCCTGCTCGGCGGATGCGGCATCTGGGGTACCCTCAAGACCCGCAGGAGGCATCATCGTTCCGTCAGAAGGCATCATGGTACCATTTGCCCCCGGGAAGTTCTCGCCAGAGGGCATTTGACCAGGCGTAAATGTGCCACGGCGAGTGTGATGGGTCAGCAACATGGCTGTAGAAGTGGAAAGCATGGCGCCGACAAGTAAGCCGAGCAACAGCACCTTCCATCGTTCTCCCGCATAGCTGACCTTTTTTGTCAACAGGCGAACAGCGGTCACGATGAGCAGGATCGCACCAGCGACAAGAAGTAACCAACCGAGTAAAATGCCCAGTATTCCACCACCAGCGGCAGCGCGGGCAGTGTTGCTGCCGGTTGTGCTTTGGGTGGTACCGTTGGCACTGGTCCTGCCAGAGAAAGTGCCAGAATTACTACTAAACGTTCCTGTCGAGCCACTGCCGAAATTGGATGCGCCACGCGTACCGCTCATGCCCGAGAACATGGCGTTTCCTGTAGGACGCACAAAGGTACTGTTCAAAAGCAGGGTGATGGAGGCGCCCAACAATGCGGCCAGAACAAGACCCAGGATCAGCGCTTTGAGCCGGTCAGCCTTGAAATAGGATTTCTTGATGAAAATAAAGACAAACCCGCCGATCACACCGACCAGGCCAACGAAAAACAAGATGTAACCCAGGGTGGTCTTACCCAGAATTCCACCTACCAGGTTGATGAGCGCAGCAGCGACCAAGAGCGCAAAATACTTCCAGTAACCCTTCATTTCTTCATTCATAATCACACCTAAATTTGATATCCTCTTGATGAAATCCGAGATCACTTCTCTCCGAAGATTAACTATATCCCCAATTTATGCAGAAATTGTATAGGTTTTACTGAGAAAAGTGAATCCCAGACAGATCTTAACTTTGTACAAAAATGAACAGGGCACGGCTCACCGTGCCCTGAATTCCGAATGATCATTACTCAAAGGCACGAAAATTATTCCGCACTTGAGCTGAGAAAAGTACGCGACTTCTCTACATATTCCAACGATTGATGGCGGAAATAGGTGTTGTACAGGGTGGCATAATGCCCACCATTGGCCAACAGGGCGTTGTGGTTGCCCTCTTCAATGACCTTGCCGCTTTCCATCACCAGGATGCGATCAGCCGATTTGACGGTGGAAAGGCGGTGCGCAATGAGAATGCTGGTGGTCTGCTGCAAGATCAGGTTCAACGCCTGCTGGATCTGCCACTCGGTGAAGGGGTCGATGCTGGCCGTGGCCTCATCCAAGATGAAGATGGCCGGCTTCTGCACCAGAACGCGCATGAGAGAGACGAGTTGCCGCTGCCCCATGGAAAGCTTGGCACCGCGCTCGCCCACCTGAGTGGTCAGCCCGTCAGGCAGGGTATCCAGCCATTCACCGTTGCCGATCTTACGCGCCAGGTCCAGGATCTCTTCATCGCTGGCGCTTTCCCGTGCATATCGAATGTTTTCGGCAACCGTTCCGCTAAAGAGGAAGGGCACCTGGTTGACCACACCCAGATGGCGGCGGTAGTCGGTAAGGTCAAAGCTGCGGATGTCTTGCCCGTCCACCAGAATGCTCCCACCCTGGAATTCATAAAAGCGGGTGATCAGCTTGGCCACAGAAGTTTTGCCAGCGCCAGTATGCCCCACAATGGCCAGGTTCTCGCCTGCAGCGATCTTGAGGTTGAAATCCTGCAAGATGGGCTCGGTCTCTTTGTAATGAAAATCAACATGGTCGAAAACGATCTCACCCTTAAACTGGGGGACGCTGCGGTTGCCACTCTGCACCACCCGGTTGGGGGTGTCAATGAGGGCGAACACACGTTCAGAGGCAGAGAGGCCGTTCTGAATGTTGGTCCAGAAGGAGGTCAGGTTCATCACCGGGAAGAGGAAGCGGTCCAAACTTTGCAAGAAGAGGTACCACGCTCCCACGGTCACGATGCCCTGCACCGCGTCCATGCCACCCACATACACCATGAAGGCGGTTGCCAGGCCATTGAGGGCATTGAGGGCCGGAAAAACGATGGAAAGCACAAGGCCACGTTTTACGTTTACCTTATATGAGGAGGTGTTGGCATTGTTGAATTCCTCGTAGATGCTCACTTCCTGGCGGAAGTTCTTGGCCACAGCAATGCCGCTCACCGTCTCTTTGATGGTGGAGTTCACGTTGGCCATGGCGCGCATACCCTGACGGGTGACCTTGCGGGCCAATGTTCTGTAGGTAATGGCGAACACCAGCACGATGGGGATCAGACCCATCAGATAAAGAGCCAGATGCCATTCAATGCTGAAGATGACAATGGCCAGGATGAAGGCTTCTACAAATTGTGCGGCCACATCCGTCACCAGACCGATGAGCTCGCCAAAATCACGCGTATCAGAGGTGATGCGCGAGACCACCTTGCCGGAGGAAAATTCATCAAAGAAAGAGAGGTCGTGCTGCACGGCCGCTTCGTAAGTGTCCAACGCCAGTTGGCTCACCACGGCCGCGATCGCTTTGGTGATCATGCGCCGTCCGGCCATATTGGCAAACCACATCACCAGGCCAATGGCAAACACCGCTACGCCAACCCCTACAAGGCCAGCGACCGTGGGGTTTTGTTGCAGCATGCCCACCCCGCGTGAAACCATGATGGGCAGCAAAGACCCTGCCCCAGCAATGGCCATGGTGGTGAAGAACACTCCCAGCAATCGGCGCCACTGCGGCTTAAAGTAACCCACTATCCGGCGGAACAACTCTCCGTCAGAATAAGTGCGGTCATATTTTTCTGCATCTAATCCGTCAAAAAAGCCCATGTCATTCCCTTTGGGAAGGAATCAGTGACCAGTAACGAGTGATCAGGAAAATCGATCTGCCTGATTTCTGATTACTGTTCACAGATCACTAAGTTCTACTCGCTAAATATTCTCCGATACGCATCAGACGTCTTCATCAGGTCGTCATGCGTGCCCACTGCCACCAACTTGCCGCCGCGACTGACCAAAATGAGGTCGGCCCAACGGATCTGTGAAAGGCGGTGCGTAATAATGAAGGTGGTGCGTCCCTTGGCAGCCGCATAGATGGCGCGCTGGATCTTGTCTTCGGTGGCCGAATCAATGGCCGAGGTCGAATCGTCCAGAATGAGAATCCGCGGATCGGTAAGGAATGCGCGCGCCAACGCCAAACGCTGACGTTGCCCGCCAGAGAGGGTGACCCCGCGCTCGCCGATGATGGTCTCATACCCCTCAGCAAAGCCGCTGATGAACTCATCCGCCTGGGCAGCCTTCGCCGCCGCGATCACTTCTTCGCGCGTGGCGCCGGGCTTGCCAAAGGCAATGTTATCGGCG
>CAZWKK010000136.1:0-5685 GCA_964634855.1 uncultured Anaerolinea sp. | reverse complement strand
GCGCGGTATGCACGGAAAAGCAAGGGGAAGATCTGCTTGAGCCAGGGCTCATCGTGCAGAAACCGGTCGGTATCCAAGGCCAGGCCAGCCAGCAATGGCGGCGCCTTGACAGAAGACACGTTGCCGGCCGGGCTGATGGTGAAGGGCAGGCTGCCATCAGCTTGCTGGTTTTCCAGCACTGTGTGAATAAGTGATTTAAACAGGGAAGGGTTGGCTGGTAATAGTACCCGGCTTAAATACCACATGTGGTACAGATCTGCCTCATAGTTCAAGGCGCTGTTACGCCGCAGCAATTTTTCATCCTGCAGGCGGGTATCAATGTTGCGTTTGCTTACCAGATGCAGGGTCTTTTGATCGTTCAGCCCGTTGACGATAAACTGGCGGGCTCGCCTTTGAGATTCCTGCAGCCAGCCTTCCCAATTGACCGCTTCGCTATAGACACCCAGCGTATTCCTTTTTTCGGCCAGGTTCATGCGGGTGAGCTCAGTATCCCAGTTGAGAGAAGTGGCGTGCCTTGCCTGAACGATCGAATTTTCTGGCGTATCCAGTGCGGCCATCCCCCAACTTAAGCGGCGGGAGGCGTTTTCTGGCAGGGCAAAGCTAAAACCAAGTGAGGGAAAAGAGCGGGAAGTTACCTCCGGCCCACCGGTGATAAAAAAGACTGGGGCCAGATCCTCGCAAGTGCCCTGCAAGACCGTGTTTACCCCCATTTCTACGGTGTTCATAGGGGTGCCTTTGTGTCCTGGGGTCAGGATGGCATTCCAGTGCAGCTTTAAAGAGGCCGGGTGCAGCCCGATATTGGTGAGTTTAACCCTTCCGCAGATCAGGTTTGATTCTGGAACCCAGTATTCAAGTTCAACGTCAATATTGTGGAAAGGGCGGCAGGAGACGCGCAGGTAATTGGGCATGCGCTCCATGATCTGCGGTTTCTGATCAAAGGAGTGTGAATCGATAACCTCGTCGTTCTCTTGCCCAAAGGAAGGAAACAGGCGCATTCCCAGGCAGCGCAGGCCAAAGGTGGTGTGCAGATCCAGCGCAGGCGGTTCGCCGCCATTCAAGGCCAGCTCCCAGATATGATCGTGTAGCGGATCAATGAGGCTGATGCTGGCATCAGCGCAGATAGGGTAGACCTGATTCAATGGGTCTTCATACATGCTTCCATTGTAAAATCAGAACCCCGGCCGGTCAAATGAATTATGCTAGAATGAAGAATAACAGTTTGGAAGAAGAGCATGGAAGAAAATAATCAAAACCCCAAAGAAAATCCTGAAGAATCAGAATCCCCCTTACGGAGGATCATTCGTATGTCTGACCAACAAGACCCCGCTCAGCCCCTGGAACCTAAAGAGGATGAGAGCAAAACCCCTACCCAGCCGGTATTGATTGTCACCCGCAAACCGCGGAAAGAATCTGATCTGGTCACCAACCTGGATGATATGCCGACGGTTGTCGATGGTGCCGTTGAACCTCAGCCAGCGCAAACAGGCCACAGCCTGCCCACGCGGATGATGCCTGCTCCTCCTCCCGGCAGCAGCGATGCCCTGCCCAGCCATGATGTTGACCCCATCGATCTTTCTGCCACGGTCGTCAGTCCATCTGCTTTTTACCCGGAGACGCGGCCGCAACCTAAACCCCAGACGGGGGGAGGCAACGGTGCTGGCAAACCTCCTCAACAAGGGAACACCAGCCCCAAGGGACGCAAAGCAAAATCAAACCGCTTCGGCGGCTGCCTGGTAAGGGGAATCATCATCGCATTGTTTGCCCTTGTGCTTGGGATTGTCTTGGCCGGAGCACTTTTGGTCTACCAGTATTTCTCCATCGCCGCCACCTTGCCCAGTGTGGATGATCTACGTAACCGGGCCTCACAATTTGAGACGACTCGTTTCTATGATCGCAATGGCAATGTGATCTACGAAATGCTGGATCCAAACGCCGGGCGGCGCACCTATATTCCGCTGGCTAAGATCTCGCCCTACGTGGTTGCAGCCACCATTGCCACTGAAGACAAAGAATTCTACCAACACCCCGGCTTTGACCCCTTTGCCATCGCCCGCGCCATGATCCAAAACTACACCAGTAAAGAAGTGGTCTCTGGCGCATCCACCATCACCCAACAGCTGGCGCGTGCCCTTTTACTCGACCCCAGCGAACGCACCGAGCAGACCATCCGCCGTAAAGCCCGAGAGATCATCCTGGCCGCAGAGATCGAGCGGCGCTACTCAAAGAATGATATTTTGGAGCTGTATCTAAACGAGATCTATTACGGCAACATTGCTTATGGCATTGAAGCAGCCTCCGAGACCTATTTCAACACCACTGCGGACCAGTTGGATCTGGCCCAGGCTGCTTTCCTGGCTGGCCTGCCCCAATCGCCTGCGGTGTATGATATCTATTCCAATCGTGATGCCACGCTGAACCGCACCAAACAGGTGCTGACCCTGATGTACCAGGATTCCAAAGACAAGAACTGCATTCCGGTCAGCAACAGCGCCCAGGCGATTTGCCTGGAGGCGCAACAAGCCGCAGATGCGTATATTGCCATAGAAAACTACAACTTTGTGCAAAAGACCAACCCGCTGGTTTATCCGCACTGGGTGATGTACATCCGCCAGCTATTGGAAGAAAAATTCGATTCTCAGACCATTTACCGCTCTGGATTCAAGGTTTATACCACCCTGGATCCTACCCTGCAGTTGCAGGCAGAACAGATCGTCAAGGCACAGGTGGAATCCCTGGCCGATAAGCATGTGACCGATGGCGCGCTTGTGGCCATCCAACCCAAGACCGGGCAGATCCTGGCCATGGTGGGCTCGGCTGATTTCTACAACGAGGCCATCGCCGGGCAGATCAACATGGCACTGCAACCGCGCCAACCGGGGTCCTCCATCAAACCCATCACCTACACTGCTGCCTTTGAAAAAGGCTGGACGCCGGCCACCCTTATCTGGGACGTACCCAGCTCTTTCCCGCCTTCAGGTGACCCCAATGATCCCAGTGAGCCCTATGTACCGGTCAATTATGATGGTAAATTCCACGGCCCGGTAACGGTGCGCACCGCCCTGGCCAACTCTTACAACATTCCGGCAGTCAAAGCCCTGCAATTTGTGGGCGTCTACGACAACACGTCCACCCCAGAGCAAGACGGAATGATCTCATTGGCCAAGCGCATGGGCATCACCACGCTCACCCGCAACGATTACGGTTTGGCGCTTACCCTGGGTGGCGGTGATGTGACCCTGCTGCAAATGACCTCTGCTTTTTCCATTTTTGCCAATAACGGCGTGCGTTATGATCCTGTGGCCATTACCAAAATAGAAGATTTCCAGGGTAATGTGATCTTTGAGGCGCCGCAACAGACGGGCACACAGGCCATCCGCGCGGACCATGCCTACCTGATCACTTCCATCCTTTCAGATAATGCTGCCCGCGCTCCCATGTTTGGCAACAACTCCGTGCTCAATTTGCCCTTCCCGGCAGCCGCAAAAACCGGTACCACCAACGATTATCGTGATAACTGGACCCTAGGTTATACGCCCGATCTGGCCGTTGGCGTTTGGGTGGGCAACGCTGATTACACCCCCATGCAGGGCACGTCTGGCGTGACCGGGGCAGCGCCCATCTGGGCTGATTTTATGACCACGGTCATCCCGGTGCTGACCAACAACAATCCCACGCCTTTCACCCGTCCGGCTGAGGTGGAAGATCATATTATCTGCAGCCTTTCCGGTACCGAGCCCTCCAGCCATTGCCCGGATCAGCGCAGCGAGGTGTTTGCCAAAGGCCAACCGCCGCTGAGTAAAGACAATGATTTCTGGCAGGATGTAACGGTGGATAGTTGGACGCGCTTGAAGGCTTCTTCTGAATGTACAGGCAGCACCAGCAGCATCTACTCGCTTAATGTCACCGATAGCTCGGCTGTCAAATGGATCACCAGTACGGATCAGGGTAGAGCCTGGGCGGCAGGCATCGGGTTTGAAGAACCGATCAAATTTGCCCCAAGCAAGACCTGCGGTAAGAATGACCCCAAAGCGACGGTCAGCTTCACCAACCTGAGCAACGGGCAATCATTCTCGCAAAGTCCCATTGATATTTACGGGATTGCAGATGCCACGGGATTGTTCAAGGATTTCTATCTGGAATATGGCTACGGTCAAAACCCCAGTAAATGGATCAAGATCGTCAAGCCGGGTGGTGGCGCATCCAATGCTTCACGCAAACTGGCCAGTTGGGACATCAGCGATCTGGAGCAGGGATTGGTTACCTTACGCCTGGTGGCAGAAAGTACCAGCGGCGGCAAAGTGCAGGCGACAGTCAGCATCAATTTGAGTATGCCGACCCCAACCCCCACCCTGACCCCCACCGAGACGCCGACCCTGACGCCGACGGAAACACCCACTGTGACGCCTCCGGCAACTGAGACGCCCACCCTGGAACCTTCGGCAACCCCTACTTTTTAGCTTTTTCCCAGACAAAATGAAACGGACGCGACTACTCGCGTCCGTTTTTGTGTGCATATGTGTGTTTTGGCGCCAGCCGTACCGGCTCAGAGCCGTTGAGTGGTGTAGAGATCTTTTGGCCTTGCAGGGGCATGGCCTGGCTGTTGGCAAAGAAACTAAAGTCAAATGCAGTAGGTTCGCCAGCTTGCTTGCCGGGGATGGGCATGAGCCTGGCGGTGAGGGGCTTGCCTAGGCGCACACTGAGGGCAGCAATATCAAAGAGCAGAGCGGCGATCTCAGGTTCGCTCACGTCACCGGCCAGCGGAACCGTATCCAGCCCGGTACCGCAGACAGCCGAGTACAAGAGCAGGTCCTTGACGCTGAGCACGCCTTCAGCGGCGCGTAAGGCTAATATGGAATCTTCCAGCACCGGCAGCATGAGGCCGTTGAACCCTGCGTGCAGCCAGGCGCCCTGGTCGAGCGTGTCGGCAATGACAGCAGCCGCGGCCAGCGAACCCACCGGGCCGATGCTGGCGCTCATCACCGCTTCGACGCCGCCGCCCAGTGAACAGCTATCCTCCGGGTAGGGAGCTGGCGAGAAATCAAAGCCGAGGAAGCGGATGCCGTCTGGTTGGATGGAGCGCAGCAGCACCTGAATCTGCGCTGCGAAGCCATTCATGGAATCGAGCATCTTTGCACGGGCTGCGGTCAATGAAGTCTGCCCTTTGAAGGCGGAGACCACCGCATCAGCGCATTCGATTGCCAACGAGAAAGCGGGTTGGCTGTTTGGTGCATGATAGGCTGCCGGGAAGAACGGTGCACCAGGCGCAACGTTGGCCAGAGCAGAGAAACGCAGGTTGGCAAAACCATCCGGGGTGATGCTGGCAGATCGGGCGATCACTTTGGCTGCCGCCTGAATCGCATCCGGGTAGAATTGCTGGCTATCAGCGATGACGCCGGTAAGGAAGACATCACGGGTGGCGGCGATGAGGGCCGGGATCATCTCAAAGGCGGCCAAGTCCTGTGGCATAGCTGGCCCGACGGAGAGGTAGGTAAAGCCGTTTTCTTTGGCCTGTGCTTCCAGTCCCTGAATGAACTGAATGGTTTCCGTCGGGCTCTTTCCTTGCGTATAGGCAGTGAAAGAGGGCGTGGCCAGACGTCGTGATTGCACCTCAATGCCGGCGTTTTCTGCGGCGGTCAGTAACTGGCGGCTGAAAGCGGCGAGCCGAGTCAACTGGTCAGCTGCATC
>CAZWKK010000135.1:4077-5708 GCA_964634855.1 uncultured Anaerolinea sp. | reverse complement strand
GGCGCTTATGCCGTGGTCATTGGCGGCGCCATCACCCGGCCGCAGCAGATCACGCGCCGTTTTGTAAGCAACATTCACTCTCATTTGGGGGAGGGGAACGCATGACCGTTGCGGCACTGGATATTGGCGGTACCAAGATCGCGGTTGGGCTGGTGACCGAGCAGGGAAACCTGCTGGCCAAAGAAGTGATGCCCACTTCGGCAGATGCCGGTCTGCAAAACTCTCTAGATCGCATTAGCGCTTCCATCCGTAAACTGCAGCAGGATCAACAACTTACCATTGAAGGACTGGGGATTGCCTGTACCGGCCCGGTTGATCCGCTCACTGGTTCGCTTTCTGCTGCCAATGCCTTTTTGCCCGGCTGGGAAGGTTTAGGCCTGGTGAATGGCCTGCGTGAACAATTTGATCTGCCGATTGCCATCGAAAACGATGCCGATGCAGCCGCCCTGGCAGAAGGTCGTTGGGGGGCTGGCAAGGACAGCGAAGTATTCTTGTATGTCACCGTCAGTACGGGGATAGGTAGCGGGCTCATCATTCATCAGCGCTTGTTCCGCGGGGTGGATGGCGCTCATCCAGAAATGGGGCATCATACTGTAGATACAAGCGGGCCGGAGTGCTTTTGCGGCGCCCACGGTTGTTGGGAAGTGATGGCGTCTGGCCCGGCCATGATCCGCTGGTTCCACCAAGAAGCCAAAGGCAAACCGCAGTATGCACAGGTTCAAAGCGCCGCGGATATTTGTGCCCTGGCCGTAGCAGGCAATGAATTGGCGCTGAGATGCGTTGACCGTGAAGCTACCTACCTTGGCATTGGCCTGGCCAACCTGATCACCCTCCTTACCCCCAATATCATCGCCCTCGGCGGTGGGGTCATGCGGTCCTGGCCGTTGTTCAAAGATCGGGTGGAGCAGGTGGTAAAGCAAAATTGTGGCCTGGTGCCTTTTGAAAAGACCCGCATTGAATTGGCCAGCCTGGGCAGTGATGTAAATTTGCTCGGAGCCGGGCAAGCCTGGTTCCATCGTTATCATTCTAAATAATTTGAGGTCATCTATGGTACAGAGTTCCGAAAAGGGGTATTTGGGCGATATCTTGTTGCAGCCAGCCGCGCTGGAGGCAACTTATGCGTCTTTGTTAAAGTCATTTTCCTTGGCAAATGTCCCGCAGCGCTTGCAGGCAGGTGAATTTCGCCGCATCTTGCTCACGGGAATGGGGTCATCCCATTCCATTTTTTACCCGTTGTTTTATGCGCTCAGCCAAAAAGCATTGCCCGTCACACATATAGAGGCTTCAGAACTGGTACATTATGCGCCTGAACTGCTGCAAGCAGATACCCTGGTCATTACAGCGTCACAATCTGGCGCCAGTGCTGAGACAGTGCGTTTGCTGGAACTGTGCAAAGAGAAAAAATGCTGCGTGGTGGGGATCACCAACACTGCTGGCAGCCCCTTGGCCACGCAGGCCGATGTGGTGGTGATGACGGAGGCTGGTGTTGAAGCCACAGTCTCTTGCAAGACCTATGTCAGCGCTTTGTTGGCGCTGCGTTGGGTGGAAGCTGCTTTGTTGGGGCAAGATCTGGAAGATGTCAAAGCTGAGACCAAACAGGCAGCCGATCTGGTAAAGGATTACCTGAAGAA
>CAZWKK010000135.1:0-3977 GCA_964634855.1 uncultured Anaerolinea sp. | reverse complement strand
AAGGATGAGCTCGTTGCTCAGGGTGCCAATGTGCTTTGGGTGGATGCAAAAGAAGGACTGGGCGCTTGCCACATTCCCGCTTGCCCTGCCGGGCTGTTACCCATAATGGAGATCTTGCCGACAGAGATGTTTAATTTGGCTCTTGCGGATTTAAATGGCCATACTGCAGGTGTTTTTGAGCACGCCAGCAAAATTACGAACAAAGAATAGGATTTTCATTGATGCCTGCTGAATTTGATTGGGACGTCATCGTTATCGGTGCGGGAGTTTCTGGCTGCATGGCAGCCGTGGCATCTGCCCGAAATGGTGCAAAAACCTTACTGGTAGATCGAGATGGAAATTTGGGCGGTACCATGACCAACAGTCTGGTAGGGCCAATGATGACCTTTCACTCCTTCACGGAGCAGGTTGTCAGAGGTCTGGCCCAAGAAGTGGTGGACCGCCTGGTGGAGCTTAAAGCCTCTCCGGGTCATATTGTGGATTCCACGGGTTATGTGGCCACAGTCACGCCTTTTGACCATGAAGCGCTCAAGTTGGTACTGCAACGCATGGTGTTGGAAAGCGGGGCAAAGGTCTTGCTGCATACGTTGGTGGAAGATGTGGACGTGAATGATGGCACCATCACTTCACTTTCTGTTATCAATAAGAATGGCAAAGCCAACCTGCGAGCCAAATTGTTCATCGATTGCAGCGGTGATGCAGACGTGGCCAGCCGTGCCGGCGCCCCCTGTGAGTTGGGCCGCCCGCAAGATGGCCTGGTGCAGCCTGCCACCCTCATGTTCAAAGTGACCGATGTGGATCTACCCGTCTTGAAAGCCTACCTGGCTGATCACCCTGAGATCGCTCGCTTGGGTGAGGAGGGTTCATCTATTTATCGCCGCCAGGACCTCATCGCCGTCTGCGCCTTTGATGATCTGCTTCAGAAATGGATCGAGGAGAGTCAAGTTAATCTGCGGCGTGAGCATGTTTTGCTCTTCTCCACCGATCACCCGGACGACATCATCGTCAATATGACGCGTGTGCAGAACCTGCATCCATTGGATGGCTGGGACCTCACCCGTGCCGAGTTGGAAGCCCGCGAACAGGCATTTTCGATATTTGAGTTCCTCAAAGCAAACATTCCCGGTTTTACCCATGCCCGCTTTATTAGTTCAGGCAGCCGCATAGGCATCCGCGAATCTCGCCGCATTGTGGGACAATATGTGCTCACCGAGCAGGACGTGCTGACGAACCGCCGCTTTGCCGATGCCATCGCTCGTTCTGCCTACCCCATTGATATCCATGCCCCGGATGCAAAGGACGGCCACCGGGATGTCTTTTTGGCCAGGGATGCCTACTATGAGATTCCCTACCGTTGTTTGCTGCCGCAAAAGGTAAATAATCTGCTGGTAGCAGGCCGCATCATCTCCGCCACTTACCAGGCCAGTGCCTCCACCCGGGTTTCTCCAACCTGTATGGCTTTTGGGCAGGCCGCCGGGACTGCAGCCGCTCTTTGCCTGCAAGAAGGCGTATTGCCTGCTCAGTTGGATGCAAAGAAGTTGCGGACTAAGTTGGTGGAACAAAAAGCGTATTTATAAGATGTAAAGGCAGGGATTATGCCAAAGTTATCCGACCTTTTATTGTCCGTTCGCCAGGGGCAGCGCCCCATGGTACTGATTGCAAGTTTGCCGGTCAACGACCCGCACCTGGTGCAGGCCTGCCTGGAAGGCGGCGCGGATGTGATCAAGGTTCACATCAACCTCAAACATCGTGCCAGCGCCAACCAGATCGGCAGCCTGGCAGAAGAGCGAAGTGCGCTTCAGGAGATCCTGACCCTTGCCAGAGACGTGCCCTGCGGCATCGTTCCGGCAGCTTCTCCGGAGGATGTAAAGGCTGAAGAGATGGCAGAGCTGGTGACAATGGGCTTTGATTTCCTCTCGCTGTACCTGCGTGATGCCCCAGTGGGCGTTTTGCCCCCTTCCACTGTGATGGAGCGCATGCTGGCACTTTCCAGCGAAGACCCGTTGGAGATGGCAGCCAGCCTGGATACGTTGGATATGCAGGTGCTGGAAGCCTCTATTATGCACAAAGAGAGCTACGGGCAACCGCTTACTTATCGAGATCTGGCGCAGTTCCGCCATCTACGCCAGCGATCCAGTCTGCCTTTGGTCATTCCCAGCCAGCATGCCTTTGCTCCCGCTACCCTGGCTGACCTCTCCGCCATCGGCGCTGAGGCCGTCATGCTCGGTACCATCGTCGCCGGCACCACTCCACAAAGCTGGCGAGACACCTTCAAAGACTTTCGCCGGGAAGCTGACCGCTTGTTTGCCGTTTCACCAAGATAAATCTTGTCGTTCATCGCTTTACATGATAAAATTTTGCCTGCAATAAGATTGTTGGGCGCGTAGCTCAGTTGGTTAGAGCGCACGGTTCACATCCGTGAGGTCCGTAGGTTCGAGCCCTATCGCGCCCACCTAAAAAAAACACCCTTGCGGGTGTTTTTTTTTTATTCTCAAATATGATAAAATCAGTCCTGTTTGAATTCATCTCAATTGTAAAACCCTCCCATGACCCCTCCCCGAATATTCATTCCCCCCATTGTTGCTGCTGAGAGACTGCTCACCGCCTACCTGAAGACGCAGACCAAGCAATACCTCACCCTCAAACCAGCCGAGGGAATCTCCCTTCCAAAACCCATCAACGGAAAAGAATATACTCTCTACGCTCACATCCCCTATTGCGAAAGCCTGTGCCCGTATTGCTCGTTCAACCGTTTCGTTTTCAAAGAAGACTCCACCCGAGGGTATTTCACTTCTCTTCGCTCAGAAATGAAAATGGCTGCTGACCTGGGTTATCAATTCAAAACACTTTATTTTGGTGGAGGCACCCCCACCATTCTGTTGGATGAATTGGTTCAAACCATTGATCTTGCACGATCACTTTTCCCGATCACCGAAGTCTCCTGTGAAACCAATCCGAATCACCTGATCCCTGAATATGTTGATCTACTCGAAAAACGCGTCCAACGGCTTTCTGTAGGTGTCCAAAGTTTTGATGACACGCTGCTGAGCCAAATGAACCGCCTGGTCAAATTCGGCACCGGGGAGGAAATCCTTGAGCGAATAAGGTATGCTGCTCCGCACTTTGAATCCCTCAACGTGGATATGATCTTCAATTTCCCCAACCAGACAGCCGAAAGCCTGAAGCGTGACCTAAAAATGGTCATCGATTCCGGAGCTCAGCAGGTCACTTTTTATCCACTCATGAGTTCCCGTTCAGTGGAAAAATCAATGGCTAACAGCGTGGGTAAACTGACCCATGATCACGAGTGGCAATTTTTCAACCTCATCAATGATGCCCTGGCTGATGATTTCACGCAACTCTCAGCCTGGACCTTTGTCCGCAATTCCGCGGGGATGATCGATGAATACATTGTAGACAGCGAAGACTATGTTGGAATTGGTTCGGGTTCATTCAGTTATATCCATGGCAAGCTGTTCGTCAACACTTTTTCCACCAAGGATTATTGTGAAATAATCTCACAAGGCAAATCGCCCGTGAACGCCAGCCAGGAGTATAGGCTTTTCCCGCGGATGCGTTACTGGTTCATGATGAACCTTTTCGGGACGAAATTCTCGCCCGACAGGTTTCAAAAAACCTTCAAACGAAATCTTTATCTCAGCCTTCCACTTGAAATGATTTTCATGCATACCCTGGGGGCTTTTACAAATAAGGAATATCATCTGTCACGAAATGGCCAGTACCTGTCTCTCGTGCTCATGCGCGAATTTTTTGCAGGGGTCAACAATTTTCGCGATTCCGCTCGTAAAGCCCTTTCGCCGGAAGAGTTGGCGGATCAATGCGCCGATTTCTCTCTTGGCCTTATCAATCCCTGATGTGTTCCAGGGAAACCCAATTCAACTCCCCATCGACCTTACATTAATCCTTTCTCATTAAAAGGGTGACAGATACTGCTGCTTGCCGTAAAATCTCGCTAA
>CAZWKK010000134.1:1580-5713 GCA_964634855.1 uncultured Anaerolinea sp. | reverse complement strand
TACCTCACCCATTGGGGCTTGTTCTTCTTTGTCATTACCACCTGGTTCGTGTGGGAAACCCGCCAGTGGATGGCCGAGACGCCTGTGTCAGCGTTGCAAAAGCTGAAGAAATACGCCGTCTACCTGGAAATCCTGGCCGGCTTGCTGGTCATTGTCTTGCTCATGTTTGCTGTATTGGGCATTCACATCATTTGGGTGGCCATGCCGTTGGCATTATGGGCGCTGATCCTCATCATGCGACCCGGACAACCAGATATCAAACGCTTCGTCCTTTTCATGATCGGTACCGCGCTCTTCCTGACGATCTTTGTCGAGCTGTTCAATCTGGTGGGTGATATTGGCCGTATGAATACGGTTTTCAAGTTCTACTACCAAGCCTGGACGATGTTAGCGCTCAGTTCTGCTGTGTCATTGGTTTGGTTGGCTCCGGCCGTGGTGAGCGATTGGGGCAACAAGACCAGTATCTCCTGGCAGATCGTCTTGGCCTTCCTGGTGTTCGGTGGCTTGCTTTACCCCATCACCGCGGCGCAGGACAAGATCGATGATCGCATGAATACAGGGGCGCCAAATTCACTGGACGGAATGGCTTACATGATCGGCAGCACCTACGGCGACCAGGATACCATTTTTGACCTGACGCAAGATTACGATGGCATCAAGTGGATGCAGGCCAATGTGCAGGGATCGCCTGTAATCGTTGAAGGCAACACGGTGGAATACCGTTGGGGTAACCGTTATACCATCTACACTGGCTTGCCAGGTGTGCTGGGCTGGAACTGGCATCAACGTCAGCAGCGTGGCTTCCTCAATATTGACAGCATCAACGCCCGTCTGGTGGAGATCCCGGAATTCTACAAGACTACCAATGTCAACGACGCGTTGAAGTTCATCAAGAAATACGATGTGAAATACATCATCGTGGGGCAACTGGAACGAGCTTATTATCCGGGCGATGGATTATTGAAGTTTGAGACGTTCAATGGAACGTATTGGAAGGAAGTTTTCCGTGAGAAAGACACGGTGATCTACGAGGTTCTGGCACAGTAAAAGGTGAGCCAAGTGAGCGATGTGTTGAGTTTTATCCTCTGGTATCTGGTAATTTCTGCGCTGGGATGGATCACATTCCCGCTGACTTTTCGGTTCTTCCCAAAGTTGGCCAGTAAGGGTTATGCCGTTTCAAAACCGTTGGGCCTTTTGGTCTGGGGGTTCATATTCTGGCTTCTGTGTACCCTGGGTGTGCTGCAAAACAACCTGGGCGGACAGGTCCTGGCCTTGATGGTATTGGTTGGTATCAGTGCTTTCGCTCTGCTCAAGGGGGGGGGTGCTGAAATCACTCCCTGGATCAAAACCAATTGGAAAAGCATCGTCACCATCGAAGGCGTTTTTCTGGTCTTCTTTGTTTGCTGGGCAGTGGTACGCGCTGCCAACCCTGAGATCACAGCCACAGAAAAACCCATGGAGTTGGCCTTCATCAATTCCATTTTGCGCTCTCCTGCATTTCCCCCGCAGGACCCCTGGCTCTCAGGTTATGCCATATCCTATTACTATTTCGGCTATGTTTTGGTGGCCATGCTCATTCGCGTCACCGGGGTGGTTTCCGGGGTAGGCTACAACCTGGCCGCAGCCCTGTGGTTTGCGCTGACAGCCATTGCCGCCTTTGGCATGGTCTTTGATATTATTGCATTCTGGAAGCGTGGACAGGAAGGGTCTGAAACCAATCTTTACTCAGAAGCTGCCAAAGCAGTGGCTCGATTAAGCGGTATTTTAGGCTCCCTTTTTGTGCTGGTGGTCAGCAACATCGAAGGGCTGTTGGAAATTCTTAGCGGTGCAGGCATCTTTTGGAGCAAAGGGGCCGATGGTACTTTCACCTCCAAATTCTGGAGCTGGCTGGATATTTTGGATCTCAACGCCCATGAAGCAAAACCTCTGTCGGATTATCTAGGTCGATTTTGGGGCTGGTGGCGTGGCTCACGTGTGCTGCAGGATTACAAGTTCAGCGGCGTCAGAGTTGAGATCATCGACGAATTCCCCTTCTTTTCCTACCTGCTCTCAGACTTGCACCCGC
Source organism: uncultured Anaerolinea sp. (assembly GCA_964634855.1). Taxonomy (GTDB): domain Bacteria; phylum Chloroflexota; class Anaerolineae; order Anaerolineales; family Anaerolineaceae; genus UBA6107. The sequence continues at coordinate 3,648 of CAZWKK010000134.1, read as the reverse complement.
ATGTTCTGGCCATGCCATTTGATCTGTTGGCCATGGCTATTGCCCTGAATTTGTTCATTGCTGGATCTGAAAAGATCCGATCAGGTTGGTCACCACTCGATTGGTTCAAACGCTGGGAGTTCTGGCTCACTGCCCTGGTTCTGGGAAGCATGGCTTTTTTGAACACCTGGGACTTTCCCATTTATGTGGGACTTTATTGTCTGGTCCTCATTTACATCCGTGTCAATCAGGAAGGCTGGAGTGGAAAACGCATCGGCGAGTTCCTGCTTTCAGGGTTGATCTACGGGGTGACCGGAATTGCCCTTTTCTTACCCTTCTTCCTGGCTTTCAAATCACAGGCGGGCGGCTTTTTGCCCAGCATGGAGTTCGTCACCCGCGGTGTGCACTTCTGGGTGATGTTTTCGCCGTTGCTGATCCCCATCTTCGCCTGGCTGATCTACGTTTGGCGCCAGGAACCGCGAGAGCAAGCCTTCCGCAGAGGATCCTCATTTGCCCTGTATCTGGTGGGCGGGCTATGGGTGCTTTCTGCTTTGGTGGGGCTGTTGGCTTTTTCATTGTTGCCACTTGGCAACCAATTGGCTTTTTCTGCCAACGGTTCCATTGCCAACCTTGGTCAGAAATTTATCGAGATCGGCCAGCTCTTTGGCGGTATTCACGATTCTACCAATGGGGCAGAGGTGCTGGCAGTCTCCATGCAGCGGCGTGTGTTGTTGGGTGGAACCTGGCTCACCTTGCTGGTACTTCTGGGCATGGTCTGTGGTCAGTTGACAAAATCGGTCAAGTCAACCTCTGAGCTTCAAGCTGTGGCGGATGCGGAAGTAGTTCGCACGGGATTGAATGCCAATGGCTTTTTGTTGATGCTTGTGCTCATTGGTGCCGGACTGACGCTCTTTCCTGAGTTTTTCTATTTACGCGACCAATTTGGATCGCGAATGAATACGATCTTTAAGTTCTATTTCCAGGCCTGGGTGTTCTGGGGCATCGCGGCCGCCAGCGTGACGGTGATCTTGTGGTCAGAGTTGCGTGGGGCGAAACGAGTGATCTTCCACTTCGTCTGGTGGGTGGTTTTTGCCGCTGCATTGTGTTACCCGGCGATTATGCTGGTTAACAAGACCAGTAACTTTAAACCTGTGCAATGGACGCTCGATGGTAATGCCTTTATTCGCAATAACAACCCGGATGAGGCATTGGCGGAAGACTGGCTCTCCAAAGCAGAGATGGGGGTTGTGGCCGAGGCGATTGGCGGCAGTTATAACCCTGATTATGCGCGCATTTCTACGCATACTGGTTTACCCACTGTCTTGGGCTGGCCTGGTCATGAATGGCAATGGCGCGGTGGCGGTACCGAGGTAGGTAGCCGCGAATCGGATATTAAAACGTTATACGAGACCTCAAATTGGTTTGAGGCGCTTTCCATCATTAATAAATACGATATCCGTTACATTTATGTGGGCAGCAGCGAATATGCAAAATATGAGAAGCTTTCTGTGCAAAAGTTCACCAGCAATTTGCCTGTCGCTTACAGTAATGGAACGGTCACAATCTATGAAGTTCCTCAGTCCAGCATGACTGAGACTCCCTAGAATGGAGTAAAAATGCAGAACCGGGATGAGAAAATCGAAGTTTCGTTAATTGCCCTCGCATTTGCAGCGGCCATTTTGTTGCGTTTTCTAAATTTGGGCGTCAATGCTTTGACGAATGTGGAAGCCAGCCAGGCTCTGCAGGCTCTTCATCTTTCGCAAGGCAATGTGATGGTCGTGGGCGGACAGCCCGGTTACGTGGCTTTGACCACCCTGCTTTTCTATGTATTTTCTGCCAGCAATTTTTGGGCACGCTTTTGGCCGGCAGTTTTTGGAAGTTTGTTGGTTTTGGTGCCATTGCTCTACACACCCTGGCTTGGTAACCGCAGTGCTTTAATTTTGGCATTTATTTTCGCATTCGAGCCCGGACTTACGGCAATCAGCCGAACCGCCGGCGCCGAAAGCATGGCCATCACCTGCACCCTGGCTGCGCTGGGATTTTTCCTGCGCCGCAAACCGATCTGGGCGGGAGTCAGTGCTGGGCTGGC
>CAZWKK010000134.1:0-1480 GCA_964634855.1 uncultured Anaerolinea sp. | reverse complement strand
TTCTTTGCCGCCTTTGGCACTAAAAGCGGTGTATCTCTCGGTATCATGTTGCTGGGGTTACTGTTAACTCAGGTACTCATCATTCCACTGGCCATCTATGGCATCGCAGCCGGTCCTGAAGAGAAAAACCGGCTTTCGATCTTGATGATCTTCTGGATGGTATTGCTCTTTGTGCTCACTCTCTTCCCGCCTGCCAGACAGGTAGTTAATTGGGCCTGGTTGGTTGTGCCACTCTCCGTTTTGGCTGTGATCGGCCTGGAAGGGCTGATCGAGAAAGTGCAAATAGATCAGTGGAAGTTGAGTCTGCTGGAAGTCGCTGCCGTGGTAGCGCTCGCCGTTTACAGTTATTTAAATCTGATCGCTTTGGTGAATAACCCATCTGCCGATTCCGTAGCCTTGCGCAATCAGGTATTGGCGGTAGTGTTGCCGCTGGCCATGATCCTGGTGGTGACCCTGCTGGTAGGGTGGGGCTGGTCCTTTGTGGCAGCCCGCCAAGGGCTCGTTGCCGGAGTGCTACTCCTGCTGGGATTTGTTGCCTTCGGGAATACCTGGAAAGCCGCCGGTATGGGACCCAGACCAGAAGCCGAGTTCTGGCGCAGCGGTGCTGCCCCAACGGGTGCCAATGCCCTGGTATCGTCGGTTGAAGAACTTTCGCTGTATACGCACGGGCTGGTGGATGCGATCGATATCAAGTTGGTTGGCCAGGACGACCCTGCACTACAATGGGCATTGCGCCAGTATGCTGACCTCAAAACGGATACCGTCATTGGCAGCAGCGATACCGCTTCAGTTTTGATCAGTGATTCGGATATAAGCCAGAATCTGAATGGACTTTATCGCGGTCAATCCATCCAATGGGATTCTCAGATCGATTTCTCTCAGATGGATGGCTTTGACTGGATCAAATGGTTTGATATGCGCGACGTACCATTAACCCATAAAAATCTGCTCTTGTGGGCTCGCAATGATCTCTTCAAGGGTTCATCACAAAACTAATTTAAGGATTCCTTCATGACTTTGCCAAGTATCATTACCATCGATGGGCCGGCCGCTTCCGGAAAATCCACCCTGGCCGAGAAACTCGCTGCCAGGATCAATTATTTATATTTCGATACCGGTGTCATGTACCGAGCCGTTACCCTGGCTGCGATTCTTAATTTGAGTTCAGTAGAAGATGAAGCTGCTGTGACAGATTTGGCCAACAAAATTCAGATCGATGTGGAACCTCCAACGGTGAATGATGGACGGAAATACACCGTATTTCTCGATGGTAAGGATGTAACATGGCAGATCCGCGAGCCGCAGGTGGATGGCAACGTCTCTAAAGTGTCTGCTTATGCGGGTGTGCGTACAGCCATGACCTTGCAGCAGCGCCAGATCGGCTCCAGAGGTAAGGTGGTGATGGTGGGCCGTGATATTGGCACTGTGGTCTTCCCGGAAGCAGAGATGAAGATCTATTTGGATGCTTCTGCCGAAGAAC
>CAZWKK010000133.1:0-5759 GCA_964634855.1 uncultured Anaerolinea sp. | reverse complement strand
TTGTCAGTTGATCGATTCCACTCGCTCAATTTGGGGGAAGAACTGTCTGACCGTTCCTTCCACCCAACCTTTGAGGGTCATAGGCGATAGCGGGCAACCCAGGCATGAGCCGCCTAATTTTACCTTGACGATCTTGCCATCAAAGGAAACGAATTCGACATTTCCGCCGTGATAGGTGGAGATATAGGCGTTGAGCTGTTCGATCAGCCCGCGCATCTGTTCGGTCTCTGAAAATGAAGGGGTTAGATCAGCCATAATTACTCCCTTGTGTGGTCAGGTCGAGGTCCAGGTTCATGCCCTGGTTGAGAATACCCATGATCTCAGTATGGGTGCATTCCAGGCGCTCTGCAATGGCAGAAGCCAGCCTATCTAATATTACCACACCTGATTCTGGATGGTCTTCGCATAGTTGCTGTAAGTCTTTGCCGCAAATACGGTAGGTTTCACAATCACTAAGAGCCTGTGCCGCAGATGTGTAGCCTTTGCGACCCAGGGTGGAAGACCAGCCAAAGATATCCCCTTTGCCAAGGCGAGAGACTGAAAGCGCCGGTCCGTCAAAAGGTTTGAAGATGATCTCCACCTGACCACTTTCAAGAACAAACAAGTATTTGGCAGCTTCCCCTTGCTTGAAAATGGTTGTCCCTTTGGTGATATGACAAAGCGTGATGATAGGCGTCAGTTGACTTTGTAATTCAACGGGCGTCCCCTTAAAGACCGGTAAAGAGAATAAGTGCATTTTACGCATTTTGACCATATTACAGATTCACCTCAAATCCATGAAGTGGCATATTTCCCGAATCGATTGACAAACATCCTTGCAGAAAGTGATTATACAAAAAGGTCTTGGGAGATCGTTTGAGATTGAGTAAAATAACCTCAGCATACTTAACAGTTGTCACTTTTGCAGGCGGTTTGCATCCAATCTGTTGTAAAGGAGAAATTATTCATGGAAATGATCATCGATTTTCCCGGCGGCGCCAGAGTTGACGCCCATTTTGGTAACCATGTTGTCCCCACTGACCAACCTCTTCAGGGCGGCGGAACGGATAGTGCACCGACCCCCTTTGCTGTTTTCCTGTCTTCCATCGGCACTTGCGCGGGTATTTATGTGCTCGGTTTTTGCCGTCAGCGCGGCCTGCCCACTGATGGCATCCGCATTGTGGAAAGAGTGAACTACGCCATGACCGGAATGGTAGACAATATTGATCTGGAGATCCAGGTTCCGCCAGATTTTCCCTCAAAGTATTATGATGCCCTGGTGCGTTCTGCCGACCAGTGCAAAGTTAAGCAACATCTGGAGCATCCGCCCAAGTTCAATGTTTACACCCAGGTAACCGAGTAATCTCCCTGGTTTTGCCCCTTTTATGGAAACCTTCAAAAAATTGAAGGTTTCTATTATTTAGGTAAGAATACTATAAATTAGAGTTTCTTAAGCGTTTTATGCTTCCCTCTGTTCGCTTTAATCATCATACGATATAACCAATACCAATCATGGCTTCCCTGAATTCCATTTACTTTATTGAAATTATTATGCTTCGCCAAAAAACTACCGGCGCGAGCTCGTTCAAGTTATCTTAGCAAAAAACTTAAACTAGATTAAGAAGCTCCCCGGAAAACCTCCAGGGAGCTTTTTGAACTTATACCCAATTAGGAGCAAGTAGCATGCAAAGTAAGGTAAATGGTGTAGATAGAAAGGCAAGTCTGGTAAAGCCGGAACGTTTTGCAACCGGCATTGGTGTGCTGATGGCCACGCTTGGATCAGCAGTTGGTTTGGGTAACATTTGGAAGTTCCCTTACCTTACAGGCAAGAATGGCGGCGCGGCATTTTTGATCATTTATTTGGCCTGTACAGTCGTTTTGGGCTTTCCGGTGATGATCGCTGAGCAGATGCTGGGGCGTAAAGGTCGCGGCGATGCTGTGAGCACCTTTAAGAAAGTAGCTCCAAAAACTGTCTGGTGGCTCATTGGTGCGGCAGGTATTCTTTCTGCTTTTTTGATCATGGCATTCTACACAGAGATCGCAGGCTGGGTATTTGCTTACGTGTTTAAGTCATTCGGCCCAGGTCTGCTCACCACAGATCCGGCTTTGACCAACGCGGCCTTCACGTCTCTGGTCACCAATCCCTGGCAGTCACTCTTGTGGCAATGGGTTGTGCTGGCTGTAGTGGGTGTGATCATTGTATTTGGGGTCACAAAGGGCATCGAAGCGACCACCAAGAAACTGCTGCCCATTCTTGCAGGACTGCTTATTGTCATCGGCATTCGCAGCCTCACCCTGCCGGGTGCGGCACAGGGGCTGGCCTTCTTGTTCCAGCCTGATTTCTCCAAGATCACCGGCCCTGCAGTAATGACTGCTCTCGGCCTGGCCTTCTTTAAGCTCTCCATCGGTATGGGCTGCATGCTCACCTACGGCTCTTACTATGGTGAAGATCAGAACATCCCGGCCAATGCTGCCCGTGTGGTGGGGGCTGATCTGGTTGTCTCGTTGTTGGCGGGTATCGCCATCTTCCCGGCTGTATTCGCCTTTGGTTTTGAACCGGCAGCCGGCACCCAGTTGCTCTTCATCACCATTCCCACTGTCTTCGCTTCCATGCCGCTGGGAGGAGTATTTATGGTGCTCTTCTTTGTGCTCACCAGTTTTGCGGCTATTGGTGCCATGCTCTCCCTCATCGAAGTGGTGGTCTCATTCCTGATCAACCATATGAAACTGACCCGCAAAAGGGCGACTCTGGCTACCGTGCTAAGCATGGCGGCGTTGGGGGCTTTGGCGGCACTTTCCAACAGCAGCCTGTCTGGGGTGAAGTTGTTTGGCTTGACCTTCTTTGACCTGTTCGATTATGTCACCTCCAATCTCTTGTTGCCCATCGGCGGATTGTTCATTGCCATTTATGTGGGTTGGGTGTGGGGTTGGCCGAAGTTCAAAGCAGCGCTTACCAACGAGGGTACTCTCAAAAATGAAAAGCTGGTAAAAGGCATTTTTGTCATTCTCAAGTTCGTGACCCCGTTATTGGTGGCCATTGTGCTGCTGGCCGGTTTAAATGTGATCAAGTTTTGATCGCGAATTTCCTCAAAGCCACCCCATCGCGGGTGGTTTTGATTTTAATGGGTGTGGGTGTAAACTAACCAAAGGAGAAATAAGATGAACTATCGAGAACTGGGACGTACCGGTTGGAAAGTGTCTGAAGTCAGTTTTGGCTGTTGGGCCATTGGCGGTACCTGGGGGCAGGTGGACGACAGCGAATCGTTGGCTTCTTTGCACAGAGCCCTGGACCTGGGGGTCAACTTCTTTGACACGGCTGATGTTTACGGCGACGGCCACAGTGAGCAATTGCTGGCCCGTCTACGCAAAGAAACAAAGGCAGATTTCCACATTGCCACCAAAGCCGGCCGCCGCCTTGACCCGCATGTCGCTGGCGGATACAACCGCGCCAACCTGACCGCATTTGTGGAGCGCAGCCTGAAGAACCTGCAAATGGAATCACTTGACTTGCTGCAGCTTCACTGCCCACCTACCGAAGTGTATTACATGCCAGAGGTCTTTGGTGTGCTGGATGACCTGGTGCAGGCTGGCAAGCTGAAGTTTTACGGCGTTAGCGTGGAAAAAGTTGAAGAAGCCCTCAAGGCGATAGAATACCCCAATGTGCAGTCTGTACAGATCATCTTTAACATGTTCCGTCAGCGCCCAGCTGGATTGTTCTTTGAGCAGGCGCAGAAGCACAAGGTGGGCATTCTGGCGCGTGTACCGCTTTCATCGGGAATGCTCAGCGGCAAATTTTCCCGCAACAGCCAGTTCGCCGCCGATGACCACCGCAAGTTCAACCGCAATGGCGAATCATTTGATAAAGGCGAGACTTTCTCCGGCATCGATTTTGAGACCGGATTGCAGGCAGTGGAAGCATTGCGTCCGCTGGTACCGCCTGGTATGAACATGGCGCAAATGGCCTTGCGTTGGATCCTCATGCACCCGGCCGTGACCTGCACCATTCCGGGAGCGCGCCACGTGGCCCAGGTGGAAGAGAATGCAGCCGCTTCAGACCTGGCACCCCTCTCCGCCGAAACCATGCAGGCCATTCAGGAGATCTACACTCAGCGCATCCGCGCACTGGTGCATCACTACTGGTAAAAATCTCGCCCCTGAAGTTCTTCAGGGGCGATGCTTTATTTTGCTTTACCAGGGGTTGACCACATGCGCCCCGCAGCGCAGATACGCCTCCGGCTGGTTGGTGACGATGGTCAGGTTGTGGCGCAAGGCCGTGGCCGCAATGAGGGTTTCGATCACCCCCATGGGTTTGCCGTCTTGCTCCTTCCAGGAGGTGAGAGAGCCCCACAGGGTGAAGGTAACTGTTTCCAACGGCAAAATGTGCTCTTTGAGACGTTCTTTTAGACCCTCATTGAGCCAGACCATCAGATCATTTTTGCGTTGAGAATCTGGCAGAGCTTCAATACTGCGCTGCAGCTCGCCAATGGTCACAGCGCTGATGTACAAAGACTCTTCGGCAACGCTGTCCATCCAACGCATCAGTTTGGAGGCAGGTTTTCGGCGCGAGAATTCAGTGAGAACACAGGTATCCAGAAGGTAGTTCATTCTGCCAGTTTTACCTCCCGGCCAGGGTCTGTGGAACGATCAAGTATCAACTCGGCTCCCAATAAAGGGGAGGCAAGCAAGAATTGCGAGAATGCGGAAAATGGATGGGTGATGCGTTTGTATTCTTCCATGGGCATGACCACCACGGCTTTATCGCCCACACGCATGACCATCTGCGCCGTCTGCGAAAGAGGCCGGTTTGTTTCCCCGCTATTTTGACCATCTGCCTGGGTCAGCTGCTTTGGAGGTTCCATATTTGATCTCCAAATCTTTGGATATAAAAATTATATAATAAATGCATAAATATACAATGACATCCCGACTTCATTCTTGAGGACTGCATGACCACAAAACCAATTTCCTTGCCTTTTGAAACTCCTCGCCTGATCTTGCGCGCCTTCCGGCCTGAGGATGCGGCTGCTTTTTCTGCTTACCGCTCTGAACCAGAGGTGGCTCGCTTCCAGGGGTGGAGTGCGCCATACTCGCTGGAACAGGCGCAGGAGTTTGTGACAGAAATGATGCAAGCTGTTCCCGGCACGCCAGGCCAGTGGTACCAGATCGCGATGGAAGAGAAAGCCAGCGGCCAGGTGATTGGGGATGTGGCCTTTCATATCGAGGCCAACTCGCCGCAGCAGGCCATTTTGGGCATCACCCTGGCTGGGGTTGCCCAAGGGAAGGGATATGCCACCGAAGCCATGCAGCGGCTGCTGCAATTCCTCTTTGAAGACCTGGAGCTGCACCGCGTCAGCGCCTATATTGATGTAGACAACCCAGCTTCGTATCAACTGGTTGAGCGTCTGGGTTTTCGCCGTGAAGGCCACTTTATAGAAAACACCTGGTTCAAAGGCGCCTGGGGTAGTGAATACTTCTATGCCCTGCTGGCAAGGGAATGGCGGGAAAAACATAAAAAATGACGCCTGAACCAGGCGTCATTTTTTATCTTCAGGGTTATTTGAACTTGATAAAGGTATCGTTCTGCAATTCCTCGAAGGCGATCTTCAGCTCTTCCTGTGTGTTCATGACGATCGGTCCGTACCAGGCCACCGGTTCATGCAGGGGTTTGCCGCTGACAAATAAGAAGCGCACCCCACTCTCGCTGCTGACGTGTACCTGCTCGCCTTTATCAAAAACGATGAGGGTGGTGTTGTCCAACACGGTCTTGGGTTGCGGCGGCC
>CAZWKK010000132.1:0-5775 GCA_964634855.1 uncultured Anaerolinea sp. | reverse complement strand
TCCACAAAGGATTGCATATTGCGTCCTTCGGTCCAACGCACGTAACCGTATGGATAATCCACACCGCCTTCTTCGTAACGCGGATCGTACCGGCCAGGGCCGTAAGAACGCGAAACTTTGAAGGTCAGCTCTTTTTCGTAATAGACCTTGCGGGGGATGTTCAGGCCAAAGGCACCCACAGCAATGACTGTACCGTGGTCACGAGCCAACAGACCAGCCAATTCGATCGGGTCGTTTGAGGAGGCATCGGCGCAGATGAGCACGCTGTCAAAGCCACGTCCCTGCGTGAAGGCAGAAGCAGACTCTTCACAGCCGACGCGGGTTACAGCGGTTGCTCCCATGGTACGGGCGAGTTCCACACGGGCAGGGGAGAGGTCGATACCAAACACGGCACATCCGGCCGCCCTGGCGATGCCTACGGTCATGAGTCCAAGCAAACCGAGGCCAATAATACAAACATTTTCTCCCAGTTGAGGTTGAGCCAGGCGAAAGCCTTGCATGGCCACAGCTCCCAGGGTTGTAAAGGCCGCGGATTCATCATCTACGTTGTCTGGCAGTTTGATGAGCAGGTTCTGCGGAACTACGCCGTATTCGGCATGGACAGCAAATCCACCGCCGCCGCAGGCTACCCGTTCACCGGGTTGAAACCCTTCCAACCCTTCGCCAATCTCGATGATGCGGCCGGCGGAGCAATAACCCAATGCCATCGGTTGGTCCAGTTTATTGAAGGCCGCTTCAATGGTGGGCAGAACGCCTTCGCGCTTGGCCTTGGAAAGCACCTGTTTCACCAGATCGGGGCGGGATGTAGCTTTGCCAACAAGACTTTTTTCGGCAAATTCCACCAGCATGCGTTCTGTACCGGCCGAAACCAGCGAACAGCTTGTCTCAACCAGAGCGAATTTTTTCCGTACTGAGGGAACTGGAACCTCCACGACAGTGGTCTTCCCATCACGCATATTCTGTAATAATTGTTTCATAGGTCACCTGTTTTCGATTATATTCTACAATAGTTAAGGTGTGTGCAATTTGCCCGATTCTTGCAACACAACAGGTCACGCCAATGTACAATTGAGTAGGTCGAAAAAAGTAAATGGGATGGAAATGGATGATGAAAACCACAGGAATTCCAAAACAAACAGAGAAACCTGATCAAACCGCCGGATTTGTACTTTTGGCCACCGTGCTGGGTGCCCTCATCTGTGGTTTTTTTGTTTTTCAGGCTGATTTTCCGCTCAATGACGGTGGTATGTTTTACAGCATGGTACAGGATCTGGAGCGCAACCATTTTGTGCTACCTACCTTCATTACCTACAATCATTCAGCGATTCCATTTGCTTACCCGCCGCTTGCCTTCTATTTGACGGCCTTCTTGAATTCATTTTTTCGCATAGATCTGTTGCAGCTTTTCCGAATTCTGCCACTGTTCTTTACCATCGCTTCCATACCGGCTTTCTATTTTCTTTCTAGGCAGATGCTGGTACGCCAGGGTCAGCAGATCCTGGCCACATTTCTATACGCTGTCTCACCGGCGGCTTATACCTGGCAGATCATGGGCGGTGGGTTGACCCGTTCACCAGCCTGGTTCTTCTCGATCCTGGGGCTTTTCTTTTTTATTAAATTCATCAAAACCAAAAAGATCAGCCACCTTATTTGGATGGGTTTGTTTACGGCACTCACTGCCCTCACTCACCTGGAAATGGTGTGGTTCCTGGCACTGACCTACCTGACCGTTTACCTGTATTTTGACCGCTCCTGGAAAAGCCTGTTTGCCCTGGCAATCACAGCGGTCGGGGTGGTGGCGCTGATCTCCCCCTGGCTAGTTAGCGTTTTATGGGTGCATGGTCTGGCGCCTTTCCGGGCGGCATTCAGTACAGGCGGCTTTACACTCACATCCCCTATTGCATTTTTACTTTCCATGGGCGGCGTGGATAAGATGAGCCTGGCTTTCATTAGTTTGCTGGCTATTCTGGGAATCTTCCTGCAGTTCCGCAAAAAAGAAAGTTTCCTGTTTATCTGGTTATTGGTGCTGGTGTTCCTGGATCCGCGCAGCAGTCAGCGCATTGCCGCCATCCCTATTGCCATGCTGGCAGCAGTCACCTTATGGGCATTCTTTACCTGGCTGGACAAGAAAAACGAAGAATTGAGTGAAACTGGGTCGGATCAGGTGATTTTGTTAAAGAGACCCGTCGCTGCCACCTTGCTTGGGGTCTTGATCTATGCTTTGTTCCTGAACCTGTATCTGTTTTATGGGGGGATCAGTTATCTGCTAACCGTGAACCAGGAGAACAGGCAAGCGATGGCCTGGGTGAGGGAGAACACCCCAGCAGACAGCCGCTTTGTTGTGCTGGATTTCCCTTACGGCTGGTTTTCAGACAGCGTGGCAGAATGGTTCCCGGCGCTGACGGAGCGGCAGAGTCTGCTGACGGTTCAAGCACAGGAATGGCTGCCAGGAGCCGCCAGCAAGGTATCTACCCAGTTAAGTGAGGCAACCAATTGCCGAATGGACGGCTTGAGCTGTTTTGAGAAGTTTGCTACCAAGAATCAGCTTCAAATGGAGTATGTCTATTTTTCAACCAATGCCCGCAGTGAGTATCAGCCGCCCGAGTATTCTTCGGTAATCGAAGCTCAGATCAGCACTTCCCCCAATTACTCCCTGGTCTATTCCAATGCCGATGTAAGGATCTATCAAAAATTGAGATAAACGTTCAGGTTGGCACAAAACCTGCATCTTTACAGACATAGATCATTAAGTTTGTGGAGGTTGCTATGGTTAAGAAAACAATCTGGATGGTGATACTGGTTCTGGTGACGACCTGTTCGATCTTCTTTGCCAAAACAGGGTTGGTCTCTTCAGATGCTGGAGAAACACCTGTGGCTACGGTCGAAGAAGCGGCAAAGGCGATCACACCTTTGGCCACAGGGACAATGCCCGAGGTCTGCATTCCGTATGTCGCTACGTCTACGCCGACGGTTGCGCCTACTGCCACCAAAACCACAATTCCGACCGCCACGGCTACCCCCAAGCCAACTGCTACCGCTACCATCGCTCCTACCGCGACAAGCGCTTATCCGTTCGTTGTCCAAAAAGGGTCTCTCAAATTCATCAAGAACTTCGCTCATCCTTCCGCTGGTTGTAACTGGCAGGGATATGCAGGGCAGGTATTTGATAAGGATGGGAACCCGCTGGTAAATTATGTGGTGAAGATCACTGGCAAATATAATGGAAGCTCTGTGAGTCTTTTGGGTGTGACCGGTACAGTCAGCAAAGATCCTTATGGCCCTGGTGGATATGAGATCGTATTCGGTTCTTCTGTTCATGAGGCCCTGCAGACCCTTTCCATTCAGCTCTTCAATCCTTCAGGCACCGCAGTTTCTCAGAAGTACCTCATCGATACTTCCAAGTGGTGTAATGAGAATCTGACCATTCTCAATTTCGTAGCTGTACCCTAACAAATCTTATGACCGATTTGAGATCCGCCTCACCAGGCGGATCTCTTTCTTTTTGGCAACGAGTATAATTACCCAAGAAGGATCAGGGAAAACGAAATATGGAAAATGATCTTGCACCAATTCAAGCTCTGAAAAATCTGATGAAGTTCTGGTGGGTGGTTGTGGCGTTGATGATCCTCGGAGGTGGGGTGGGATTATTTATTACCAGATTGCAGCCACCGATCTATGAATCATCTGCGACAATATCCACTGCCATCGATTATGCATTTCTCTCCCGTCTGGATGATTGGGAGGAAGATCAAATCTTTCAATCAGTGGGCGATATCATTGTTTCTACCTCTGTTCTTGATAAAGTACTTGAAAACGCCGCAGTAGACGGAACTCCGCTTTCGCAGGCAGAAATTGCCGCCAATTTCTCTGCAGACAGACAAGATACCCGGTGGGTGATCCGCGTTCGCAATGCTGACCCTCGACTGGCGCAGAAATGGGCGCAGCTTTGGTCTGAAGAGGCGATTTCGGCGTTGAGCAATTTGCATAAAAATGCGGTTGTCTCTGTGACGGTACAAAGTTCATTAAATTCACTGGTGAATTGCTTGCAAGACAAAGTTGTGGCAGATGCTAGTTCGGCATTGTGCCCAAATGAAGACCCATCCACAGTAACGGACCAGATCGCGACACTAGCCAACGATCCTGAGCTAAAACCGATTTGGAATTCACTGGCGCTCTCACATACCAGCTTTGAATTAACCAACGATGCTAACCTCCCTTCAGCTCCCGTTCTTTTTCGTCGAAATATCAGTGTTTTGACGGGTGCACTCGTCGGTTTGCTGCTGGGTGTGGTTTTGGTAAATAGCGGACTCTTGAATAAGAAAACAGCCTGATGCAAAAGTATTTTGAGAAGTTGACCTGGATCTTCTGGTTGGCCCTGGTGGCGGTATTGCCCATCACCAGCATGCCATTGGTAGCCAAGCTATTTCACTCCTCGGCGGTGGCACCGGCTTCTTTACTTTTTTTGCTTCCCTTGCTTTTACTATGGATTCCCATTTATGTCTGGCGTAAAGGTACTTTCCCATTCCAAACCTGGATTGCGCTGGCGTTCTTCATCTCTGCCATCATTTCTACTGCCCTAAGCTTCTTTTTGAATCTGCCGGCATACAAAGGGCAGGGGGTACGTGGCAGTGTATTTGAAGGGTTGGCCACCCTTGTAATTGGCCTGCTTTTTTACCTTGTGTTCACTGTTTTACCCAATAGTAATGAGAAGTTAAAGGCCACCCTGCGTGCATTGAACTGGGGCGGCGCGGTGATGGTTGCCTGGACGGTGTTGGTGCAGGTGATTACCATGCTTTCCCCGGACGACACGCCCCATTATCTGCGCGTTGTCCAGCACCTGTTCTCCACCACCACTTTCTTCGGCAGCCGTGCAGTGGGGTTTGCCTCTGAACCTTCCTGGTTGGCGCATCTGGTGAATCTGGTTTACCTGCCTTATTGGTTGGCTGCCACGTTGACCCATTTCTCAGCCCATAAATTCCAGTTCAAGAAGATCACGTTTGAAAATGTTTTACTCCTGGGCGGGGTTGCTACCTTGTTTGTCAGTTTTTCACGGGCAGGCTGGGCGGCTTTTATGCTGGTGTTGGCCTATTTGTTCATCCGGCTTAATGTGTGGCTGGTTAAGAAGATCAGCGCCTGGTGGAAATTTCCTAAAACGAAGGTTCTGATCTCAATCCTGTTTGTTATTCTGCTCATCGCAATCTATGTGGCCTTTGCTGCGGGTGCTCTCTACGTATTCAGTAAGTTCGATCCTCGCATGGCCAGCGTTTTCTCATTGCAAACACTGCGAGATGAGGGCTTCACCCAATATGCCAATATGTTGCAATTTGGCGAGCGCATCACCTACTGGCAAACTGGGTGGCGCATCTTCAATTTGTATCCTATCTTTGGTGTGGGCGTTGGGAATGCAGGCTTCTACTTCCAAAAGCTGTTGCCTGATGAAGCCTGGCAGTTGACAGAGGTACGCTCGCTTGTATATCATTCTGCCAACCTGATCAATATCAAAAGCCTGTGGGTACGTTTGCTGGCTGAGACAGGGGTGGTTGGATTTGCCTTTTTTGTGGTGTTTCTGTTGGCGGATCTGTACACAGCCAAAGTTTTGATCGCATCAAAGAACAAGGCCCGACAAACCATAGGTTGGATGGGAATTTGCATGTCGCTCGCTTTCCTCATTGAAGGATTCAGTGTCGACAGCTTTGCCCTCCCTTATTATTGGTTTACCCTGGGGCTGGTAGCTGCTGCCTGGCGCTGGGACGATGGAGAAAAGGAAATTACTGA
>CAZWKK010000131.1:0-5855 GCA_964634855.1 uncultured Anaerolinea sp. | reverse complement strand
CCTCACCTGGTTCGGGTTGCAGACCTCCTCAGCCGGCGTTCAGGTGACGCTGGGCGCGGCCATTGCAGTGGTGGCTGCTCTGATCGGTTGGGTGATCTTCGCGCTTGTCCAACCCCGCATGCAGAAGACGAACGCAGGGGTATTCACAGGTGGAGACCCCATGCCGCTAAACGCTGGCATGAAAGCTGAGGATTTCACCGTTATGGCTGAGACCACCCTGGCACCTGTCTACGCAGTGACCAACCCAGATCGGGTGTACTTCCCCTTGTGGCAAACGATCAAGAAATCTTCTGCCTGGCTGGGGAAGGTACTCGCCCCGCTCAGTGAAAAGTACGCCGTAGTGGCGACAGTTGTTCTGGCACTGATCGTATTCGTTGTGGTCTGGCTCGGTTGATGAAGGAATGAGGGACCTATGATTTCACTTTTGCAAAACACAGTTTCTCTTTCTGGCACCGTCAACTGGGATTGGGTATTCTTTGGCGCATTTCTGCTGCTGATGGTAGCGATTGTGCTGTATTCGCTGGCCATTCCGCAGGGCGGGAAACGTTGGTGGACGCTGGCGCTGCTTTTAGGCGCCTTCGTTCTGGCGGGTATGGCGGTGGGTGAAGGCACTTTACGGGTGGTCTTCCTGGACATCGCTGCCTTCCTGGCAGTTGCCTTGGTTTGGATCGCAGACTGCCCCAAAGCCAAGGTTGCCGCACGCAGATACTTGATCTTGATGGTCATTGCCATGGCGTTCATCGCTAGCGGGTTAATTTTGGTTGAAGGCGGAACACCTTTGGCGCCTCCTTTGGATAAGATCGCCGCCGCTTTGTTGATCGTAGGGTTCAGCCTTAAGCTGGCTTTCGTTCCCTTCTACTTTTGGCTGCCTGGTGTTGCCGAACACTCCAAACCCATGACCACGGCCTTGATCGCAGCGGTGGTAGATATCGCAGCCTTTACAGAGCTGGTTCACTTGCGCTTGAATGCAGGTTGGGTTTTTGAAAACTATGCCACCCTGTGGCTGGTATTGGCTTTGCTCTCCATGTTCGGTGGCGCTATTCTGGCACTGGCTCAAAAGAACATCAAACGTATGCTGGCCTTCTCTACTATAGATGATATGGGCTACCTGTTGCTGGGAACCTTGGTGGGTACGCAAGCCGGGCTGAGCGGGGCGCTTTTAGCCGCGCTTGGACATGCCTTTTTCAAAGTGATGCTCTTTGCGGCTGTGGGTGTGGCAGAAAACAA
The DNA here is from genome assembly GCA_964634855.1 of uncultured Anaerolinea sp. Taxonomy (GTDB): domain Bacteria; phylum Chloroflexota; class Anaerolineae; order Anaerolineales; family Anaerolineaceae; genus UBA6107. The sequence continues at coordinate 4,628 of CAZWKK010000131.1, read as the reverse complement.
AAATGGCCACGACCTGACCATTGAAGATCATGGCATGGCCGCCCGTTACCCTGTGAGCGCAGCAGCATTTATCGCCGGGGCACTGGGTATGATCGGCGTGCCACCGCTTTTCGGCTTTTTGGGTCGTTGGCGTTTGTACCTGGCCGGCGTTGAATTCGGCGGGTGGATGTTGGTCATTGCCATGTCCTTGGCTACTGGTTTGGCGTTGCTCTACTATGTTCGCGTCATCCATCTTGTCTGGTTGGGCAAGCCCGATGGCGAGATCGTGAAGGGGCAGGAACCGAAGCTGGCTGCCTTTGTTTTAGTGGCGCTGATGGTGTTGACGCTTGTCGTTGGTCTTTATCCCACCTGGCTGACCGCTTTATTCGGTTGATACTGAGGAGTAGGGATGCATATGAACGCTTGGAAAAAACTCATGCAAGTCGCACGCCGCAAATCGCCCTGGGTATATTGTTTGAATACAGGGGCGTGCAACGGATGCGATATTGAAATCGCAGCCAGTCTCACGCCTCGCTATGACGCCGAACAATTGGGCGTCAGGCGTGAAGGGAGCCCGAAGCATGCCGATATTCTGGTGGTTTCCGGTCCGGTCACATTGCGCACACGCGATGCCTTGCTGGAGATCTACGGCCAGATGCCCAACCCCAAGGCTGTGGTGGCCATTGGCTCTTGCCCGGCTTCCGGGAATGTATTTTCGGGCAGCCCGACCATTTATGGCGCTGTTGATCAGTTCATCCCAGTAGATGTATACGTAGCAGGCTGCCCGCCGCGTCCGCAGGCCATTTTGCAGGGCATCGCCCAGGCTGCGGACCTGCTCAGTAAAGGCCAACAAAAGAACCAAAAGGAGAAGATAGCATGAGCAACTGGGTTTCGTATGTTTTTGCTCTGTTGATCTGGCCTGGCTTGATTGGTGGTGCACTGCTGGGGTGGTTCTACCTTTGGTATGTACGCAAACTGACCGCTCAATTACAAGGGCGGCATGGGCCACCTTTTTACCAACCTTTCTTTGATTTCATCAAGCTTTTAGGGAAAGAGACCTATGTTCCTCAGGGCATCAGCCCCATCTTGTTTTACGGGCTTCCTGCTCTCTCTCTTGCAAGCACTTTGTTTGCTTTGGCTCTGATCCCCGTTCCCGGCAACCCAATGGTTGCCTTCCCGGGTGACCTGATCGTGTTCATTTATTTGTTGGAAACACCAGCTTTGTGCGAGATCCTGGCAGGGTTTGCCACCCGCTCACCTTATGGGCAGGTGGGGGCTTCGCGCGAGGCAATTATGAGCCTGGCGTACAACGTGCCCTTTTTGGCGGCAGTGATCGCACTGGCCATCCATGCCGGTAGTTTCAGCCTGTTGGATATGGCAAAAGCTCCTTTAGGCTGGGGACATCTGGCAGCTGCACTCGCTTTCTTATTGGCTTTACCAGCCCGCTTGAAGTTGAACCCATTCTCCATTGCCAACGCCGAGCAGGAAGTGGTGGCTGGTGCCCACACTGAATTCAACGGCAAAGCCCTGGCTGTAATTGAGCTCGCCCATGCACTTGAACTGGTAGCGCTCATCGGTCTTTTTGCCGCATTGGTCATCACACCGCTTTTATCGGGGGTGTGGGCTTGGTTGGTTTACCTGATTTTGAGTGTTTTATTGGTAGTTTTGGTCACCGTGCTCAGTTCAGCGACCGCCCGCTTAAAGTTGAATCAGGCGTTCAAGTTTTACTGGGGGTGGGGAGCCGTAGTGGCTCTCATCGCCCTTGTGATTGCGGTGATCGGATAAGTCGGAGAGATCATGAACATTCTAAATGTACTTTCAAAGAACTTCCGGCAAGGGTCAAGAACACGCAAACCTGCCGATGCAGTCCCTTACCCCAAAGATTTTCGTGGTGTGCTCTTACACAACGTGGAGCGCTGCACGGCTTGCGGTACCTGTGTTTATGCCTGTTCGCCGGGTGCCATTCAGATCGATACCAGTGACCCTGAAATATCTCATTGGTTGTATAACGAAGATCAATGCACCTTCTGTGGCTTTTGTGTACAGTATTGTCCTACCAAGGCTCTGAGTTTTCAACAGGTGTCTCCTGAACCACTGGCTGACCGTAAATCGCATCATCGTGACCATGAAATTGAGTTAAAGCCGTGCCAGAATTGCGGCAAGCCGGTACATGCTGTGCCCGAAGTGACCCTGCGAGAGTTGTATGGCGATCCGTTGCCATTTGAGATCAAAGAAACTCTTGGGTTGTGTGAACATTGCCGTCAGGAATTGGTGGTTAAACGCTTCTTGAAAACGGTTGTGGTGAAAGGAGAAAGGGAAGATGACAGACATTAGTGCTCGACTGCAATCCATCCCCGGGGCCAAACCGTTGACGCAGAAGAATGACGGCCTGTGGATGAGCGCCGCTGATCTGGATGTGTTGGAACTGGCCCGCATTATGAAGGAATTAGGCGCCAGGTTCAGCACCATGACTGGTGAGGTGTTGAATGAGAACGAAACAGCGGTGTTCTATCATTTCTACCTGGATGGCAAGGCGTACAACATCAAAGTGGCGACCAAAGAGAACAAGCTGCCTTCCATCAGTTTGATTCTGCCGGCTGCGGAATGGATAGAACGGGAAATTTCGGATCTGTACAAGACCGAATTTGTGGGTCATCCGCATCCGGATCGTTTGATCCGACCGGTGCAATTGGCAGCCGGTTTAATGAGAGAACCCGGTGGTGCTGCCGGGAAAGCGACGAGGTAAGCATGCCCTATACAATTCCTATTGGTCCGTATCATCCCGCTCTGGAAGAACCTTATAAGATCAATATCACCTGCCAGGGCGAAAACGTGCAGGATGTTGATATCACCATCGGCTTCAACTTCCGCGGTATTGAGCTGTTGGCGCAGCGGCGAAATTTTTTGCAGGATATTACGCTGGTGGAACGCGTCTGCGGTATTTGCTCCAATGTTCACACCATGACGTTCTGCATGGCCGCAGAGTCCATCGCCGGCATTGAACTGCCCAGGCGAGCCGGGTATATCCGCGTGATCCTGGCCGAACTTGAACGGCTGCATTCGCATCTGCTCTGGTCCGGTGTGGCCGCTGAGTTGATTGGCTACCAGACCATGTTCATGGAGATCTTCGCCCTGCGCGAAGGCGTGATGGATGTATTAGAAGCCATCTCTGGCAATCGCGTTAATTACGCCATGAATTGCATCGGCGGCGTGAACCGCGATATCACCGATCCTGAAAGTATCCTGGTGGCGGTGCGGGAGATCAAGAAAGCCGTCGAAAAAGTGGTCATTCCCATCTTCACCACAGATGCGACCGTCAAAGCCAGAACGGATGGCGTGGGCATTCTCACCCGCGAAGAGGCGTTGATCTTCGGCGCCGTCGGCCCAACTGCCCGTGCATCTGGTGTTGAGTCGGATCTGCGTGTGGAGTTGCCTTATGCCGCCTACGCAGAACTGGGTGTCAAAGCTGCCGTGCAGACCACCTGTGATGTGCGTGCCCGTGTTGTAGTGCGTGCGCTGGAAATACTGGAGAGCATCCGTCTGATCGAAGAGGCGCTTAAGAATTTGCCGCAAGGGCCTATCCGCATTGCAGATCGCTTCCCGGTTATCCCGGCCGGAGAAGGCACTGCCCGTGCTGAAGCACCCCGCGGTGAGGTTTTCTATTACATTAAGTCAGATGGCAGCGATATTCCGCAGCGTGTGAAGATTCGCACCCCAACCTATGCCAACATGCCTTCTGTGCGTGCCATGAGCAAACATCAGCAACTGGCAGATATGCCCCTAATTCAAGCATCGATCGATCCCTGCTATTCCTGCACGGATCGTTAGATTAAGATCTCGATCCTTTGAGGATTGCGATTACCTGTTTGATGTCAATTACTGGTAACCATTGCTGAGGGGATGGGGAACCAACTACCTCCCCGTGAGGTCATTCTAGAGACTGTAGTCGCCTCCAAAGCAGTCTGACCTCGAGAGCGGTCGAAGCGCAAACTACTTAAACACAAGATCGATCTACAGTGAGGAGAGAAGTAGTTTGCGCAGAGACCTCTTTTTATAGACCGGAAAACCTTGTTACAATTAAAAGACGATATTCAGTCTTTATGCGGCTTATCAATTGCACTTTTTGACTGTTGTTTACTTCTACTAGAGGAAACCATGCGAGAAGTCCTTACTGAGATCGAAAAATGGCAGCAAGAGGGTAAACAGATAGCGATTGCCACCAATGTAATGCGAGCCGGTATGTCGTTACGGCCATTAGGCGCCAAAATGGCTGCCACTTCCAAAATGGAGATCGCTGGTTCTGTAACCGGAGGTTGTCTGGAAGGGGCGGTCTATGAAGAAGCGCAGCAAGTGCTCAAAACCGGGCAGCCCAAACTGCTACATTACGGGGTGAGCGGCGATCAGAAACCCTGGGATATTGGGCTGACTTGTGGCAGTTCGCTGGATATTTTAGTAGAATCGTTGGATGCACCTGCCTGGAAAGCCATCCTTCCTGCGGTTGAGAATTGCCTGCATCAGAATATTTTGGCAGCGGTCGTGACTGTCATTTCTGGTAAATGGGCTGGCCAAAAGATGCTCGTTTTCGCAGATGGAAAGAGCGTGGGCAGCCTGGGAAGTATGCTGTTAAATGAAAAAGTGCTTCCCTGGGT
>CAZWKK010000130.1:0-5857 GCA_964634855.1 uncultured Anaerolinea sp. | reverse complement strand
TCTTTAATTTTTCTGATCGCTTGTCGAGCAGCACTAATTACCATTTCGTTTTTACTTGTCAGTGCCAGTTGATAGATGGGATCCAGAGCTTCACGGATCTTCAGGTTCCCCACAACAGCGCACAGATTGCGCAACCAGCCGGCGTGTTTGGCCCGCCTGATGGGGTGACCACCGAACCTGTCTTGAAATTCCCGCTCTTCGAAGAACAACATCTCCGTCATCTCTTCGGAAGAGAAGCTGGTAACTTGACCACTTGGTTCGGCGAACCGGTTCCAAGGGCATACCGATTGGCAAATATCACAGCCAAACAGGTGATTCCCAATTTCTGGTAATAAATCTGCCGGAATATCCCCCTTGTTCTCGATTGTAAGGGTGGAGATGCAGCGGCTGGCATCCAGTGTGCGATCTGGTTGAATGCACTGGGTAGGGCAGGCTTGAATGCAGCGCTGGCAGGTACCGCAATGGTCAGTACTGAAGGGTGCATCGGGTTCCAGTTCAACTTTCACGAACATCTCTGCCAGCAAAAAGGCAGACCCATGCTGGGGGGAGATGAGGCAGGAATTCTTACCGATCCAGCCCAATCCTGCCCGACTGGCCAATTCTCTTTCTAAAATGGGAGCACTGTCTGTGAAGACCTTGAATTGGAAACTGAACCCGGTTTCAGCTTGAACCTCCTGGATGAGTTGGGTCAGCTTAACGGGCAGCAAGGAATGATAATCTGCTTGTCCCACATACCCTGCCACTTGACCGCTGAGACTGTCTTGCGAGTTGCGGTTGAGGGAGTACGGCCAGGCAAAGAAGATCAGCGTTTTAGCCCAATCTGCCAGGCGTTGTGGATTTTGGCGTGTTTCCAGGTGATATGGAGAAGCCAGATATTTCATCTCTCCATATTGGCCTCGTGCGACCCAGGATTGATAGCGGGGAAAACCAGTAGGCGGCTCTAATGAGGTAAAGCCGCATAAACAAAAGCCAAGGTTATAAGCCCTGGCTTTGATGATCTCTTTCAAGGTTGGAAAAGTCGACTTCTCCATTAAACGAGACTTAAGGTGTGGTGGTGGCAGCGGTCGCTTCAGTGGTGGGGGTGGCCGTTACAGCAGACGTGCTGACGGCTGTACCTGTCACTGCAACAGTTGCATTGCTGCTGCCAACAGAGAATACCACACTGAACGGATCGCCAAAAACAGCGCCATTGGCGTTGAGCATGCGCCACCAACTGGTATAGGAGCCGAGGCTGGAGGGGGCGATAAAGTTCACGCTGATCTCAATAGTCTCGCCGGGTTTTACTTCTTTGGGCAAATTGACGGACAAGGTGTTGTTGCCGCCGGTCACGCCATCGACATAGACAAGTTTGTACTGGGTGGTCCAGGTGGTGGAGCCAACGTTCTGAATGCGCCAGGTCTTGGTAAAGCCGGTACCGGGTTTGAATTGGGTGCCATCCGGGATGGAGACATCTGCGATGAACTTGGAATTATCGCCACTGGAAACCACGATTGTGGGCGTAGGGGTCACCGGGGTGGGAGTAGGGCCTGTGGGGGTGGCGGTGGCAGGTTCAACGGTTGGGGTGGCGGTGGCTTCGAGTGTGGGAGTGGCCGAAGGTGTAAGCAAAGCATTTTGGGTCAACTGAGCCTGCACAGTAGATGCGATCTCGGTAAACTTCACGTTGGGGTCCTCAGTGGGGGCAACGGAACCGCAGGCAGTCAGAACTGTGGCTGCCAATAAGATCAAAGTAGTGGTTAGTACGAAATTTCTCTTCTTCATTAAAACAATCCTCCAAAACAAGTTAACTTTTGAAGTATCAAGCACCTGTGGAGGATTGTCAAGGTTGGAATTAGGGATAATTAATTATTGTACCGGCACAACAAAATCGAGAAGATCTTTGATCTCGGGCTTACCTTGTTGAAAACCATCTTTGGGCGAGTAAGTAATATAGGTGATAGCGCCAGGGGAGACGCTGATGGTCATTTTGTTGTATTTATAATTGTTCTGGAAAGTGATCTCGTACTTCCCAGCCGGCAGATCGCTTAGCGTTAGGTTCTCGTTGTAATAGGCGTCATTGTTCATGGTTTGTGAAGCGTAAGTATAGATCGTCCAACTAGTGCCATCGGTCAGCGATTTTACCCAGATCTGACGTCCTGACAAAAAATAACCATAATTATCTTTGATCTGCCCTACAAGCAGTCCACTGTTGATGGGTGGGGCCATCCACAATTCCGGGTTCTGCACAGTGTATTTGTCATCTTTTTCCAGGCGAACCTCAAAATGCACATGTGGCCCTGAGGTGTTGCCCGTTATACCTACATTGCCGATATTTTCACCCGTATGGACATATTGGCCTTCTTCCACCGTGATCTTTTCCATATGGGCGTATACGGTGAGGATGGATTGCCCTTCAAAGGAGAAATTATGCCGGATCACCACTGCCAGGCCGTAGGGATCTTTGGTATTGCCTTTGCCCAACGCCAACCCATAGCCAGCAAAGACTACTTTGCCATCGGCAGCAGCTAAAATTGGCGTGTGCAGGGCGGCATCAATATCTACACCAGTATGCGGATTCTCTGTCTCAGATTCCACGTAACCGTAGCGGTACTCTGGCAACGGCCAGTTAACGGCGTCAACGCCGATGGGGCGATCCAGGTAAAAGTGGTCATGCAGACTGAGAGCAAACGGGATCGGGTACAACGGTGCACGCCAATCGGAGGCGGGGTGGTCTGAGGCAGGCGGAAAGGTTAGCTCAAGCACTTCTTTTGTTGGGGTGGGTTGTGGCGGTGTGTCTGACGAGATGCTTTGCGCGTAGACATTGTTAATCAGAGCGCTAACCAGAAAGAAAACCAGAGAGCCACCCAAAAGAGCAGTTTTTCCTTTAATGGATGGCATAACCGGCGGCCTCTAACACTTCAGGGGGGTAGATCTCTAGCATCGCTTGTTGCCAGGTCTTGCCCTCAGAATAGACAAAGGTGTTGAACAACGAACCGGGTAGGTAAGAGCGCCAATTCATCTGAGCGGGCAATCGTTCCCAGCCAAAACGATGGGCAAACTCTGTGAAATCAAACCAGTAGCCAGCAGGGGCTTTGACCAGACTTCCGCCATTCTCGTACGCTTGAGTGTTGCCAGAGTAACGACTGCTGAAATCCCAAATTCCGCTGCGGATGGGTTCACCGCAAGTACCGGTCTGGTCCAAACATTTGAGATATAAGTGCCAGTAAGTCAGCCCGTTCAAGTCTTCACGACTGACCACCATCCAATTGGCATCCATGGGGACTGAGTTCAGGGCAATGGCGCGGCCGGTGAACAACCAATTATTGGTAATGCCGGGCGAGGCTGGGGCTGAAATGGGCAGATAGGCTTCATCCAGGCTGTTGAGAAAATCCCAGCCAATCTTTTGACCAAGCGCTGCCCGTAAGGCTTCAAACGATTCATTGGTCGAATCGGCCAGATAAGCGTTTCCGACGTTGATCTTGTTAAGAGCCACCACGCCAGAGCGGCCTGTATTTGAGGTAGGTAAGGTTTGTTTTGTTGTAAAAAGCGGTTCAACAGCAGGTAATCTGAGCAGATCGACATAATTGCGCAGTATCTGATAGGCTGTTGTGCCTTTCCAATCGATGGATTGAATGGTTTGGTCAAAATGGATCAGGGACAGGTTTAATATCCCTGTATTCAGGTCGTACCCCAGCAAATATTCATCGTTTGCCTGGTCGTAAACAGCCATAAGTGTCTTCCCATCAGGAGAAAAGGCCGGATCACAACCCAGACCAATTGTGCGGATGGAGTTGGGATCAGAAACATTCATAACTTTTATTTTTGGTTCTGGAGATCTTGAACACCAGGCCAGTTGAGACCCGTCAGGAGACCAGGCTGGGTGTGCATAATCTTCGTTGTCAGCAGAGGCAATGACCTTGAAGCGATCATCCGGAGTCTGCAGATCGGCCAACCAGATGGCATTTTTGCCGCTGCGATCCGTGATAAAGGCTATTGTACGGCCATCAGGAGACCAGGCTGGCCCAAAATTGTTGCCGGCATCCGATGTTAACTGGATGGGAGCACTGGTAGGATCAGCGATGGACTGAATGATGAGATCCAGGTGATCTCCGTTCAAAGTCTGATAGATCAGATACTGCCCATCGGGTGACCAGGCAGGGGCGCCATCGTAACTTTTACTTTGGGTCACACGCGTCAGTTCATCTGTCTTGAGGTTGAGAATGTAGATCTCCCATTGACCGTCACGGTTGGAGCTAAATGCCACCTGGCTGCCATCCGGGCTGACGGCTGCGTCGCGATCATCCCAGTTGTAGCCCGTCAGGCGCGTAGGTGCTAATTTCTCAGGGTTATATACAAACAAGTGGCTGTAGAGTCCATCAGCCATGGAAAAGACGATCACCCCTGAATTGACCTCAGCAGCGGCTTCCTGCGCAACTTCCGTCTGAGTAGCAATCGGGGTGGTTTTAATCTCAATTGTAGAAGTTACTTGAAGGGTTGATTCAGGCTGAGGTGTTGTGGAAGGTTGTAAAGAGGGGGTGGCTGGCTTGGCGCAAGCACTGAGACCTAAAACGAGGAACGATGCGAAGAGGAAGAAGATGCGTTTTTGGGTCTTGCTGCTTGGAGGGAACTTCATAGATGCCTGCTCAAATTCTATTGCCCGGCAACTCCCTGGGGAATCCAAAGCGTGGTCGGGTCAATCGGTTGGAATACTTCTGATAGTGCCCAGATGCAATAATTGTACCGTTCTTCTTCAGTAGAATCTGGTTTGTAATCAGAAATGGTACCAAATTGGGCATCAGAAGGGCCAATTCGGACTTCCAAGTGCAAGTGTTCAGCTCCAACAAGAGCGTTTCCGCTGTGACCTACTGCACCAATGATATCTCCGGCGTCGACCTCATCACCAGCTTTGAATGGCGAGGGCGACTGCATGTGGGCATAAACGATGTAGATGGAAGTATCAGTATTCGACCAGGTGATTCGAGTTTCATCCGGCTGGCAACTACTATGAGCGCTGATCTCTGAAGCAGCGAATGGAGCAGGGAGCGCCAGCGAGGCAAGGTATTCTTTTGACAGGCGGCTGAGGGGAGTTTCGATCAGGATCATATTACCGTATGGCCAGCGGTCTGCAAGGGCTTCCACTACCCTGCCAGGCAAGACGGCCTGAATGGGATGCCCTAATATGGTGCTGAAATCCTTGAATTTAAAGAAGGCCAAATCGATACCTGTGTGGTTGTAATCAGAGCCTGAGGCTTCTACAAAGGGGTATTTGAATTTGAACGGATTGGAAGTGACCAGCCGCAATTCTGAGGTCTCAATGCCCTTTAAGGGGGAAACACTACCTGTGACCAGAGGAAGTTGTGTGGCTGTGGGTGTTGGAGCTGGGGTAATTGTTGGGGGAACCGTTGCTGTCTGGGTAGAAGTTACTTCAGACGCAACTTGAGCAGTTGCCGCCGGTTGACTGCAACTGCTCAAGGTAAATGCTAATAGGGCTAAAAGAAAATACTTTTTCAAAGGTGTTACCCTATCAGGCAAGCTGTTCCACAAAGACGCTCTTCTCGGACTCAACTTTGTCTTCCTGGTAGCTAAGTTTGCAGGTGAGGGTCAGCGGCAAAGGCACATCTAGATGGCGAATATGCAGGGTAAAATCGATACGGTTGCCAAAGTTCTCAATGATGGTGGAGCGGCTGACCTCATCCTTGTTGGCGTCCAACAGGATCATTTCAAGATCAGGGCGGGTGGATTCAATATCTAATTCAACCGAAACCTTCACCCGTTTCTGGTCAGGGGAAAGAACGCCAATAAGCGAAGTGATCTTGGCGGGAGTTTCTGGAAGTTCTCTTTTACGTACCGGTAAGGGAGCGTCTGTCATGTTTTTTCCTTT
>CAZWKK010000129.1:1493-5874 GCA_964634855.1 uncultured Anaerolinea sp. | reverse complement strand
CGCGCTGCCAGAAGGCCAGCACAACATTGACCACTATGAGCAAGCCCAGCACCACCGCTATTGTGGCGCGGGTGAAGTGCGCCCCACTGGAACTGGCCAACCAGGTGATGAGCGCCAACAACAGCATCCCCACCAGCCGGCTGAATGGATAGCCGTGGTCTGGCAGGGCACGCAAAGCCCAGCGTACGAATGGATAGACGATGAGCCCCAGCAACAAGATGAGGAGATACCAGGCAAAGGCAGCCACCCACTGATTCTGATTTACCAGGGTGAACGGGTTGAAAATATCCGTCCAGGTGCCGCCGGATTGCTGCACCTGTTTTTGCGCATCGGTCAATTGTAAGTTGCCGCTGAATTTGGAAGCCTGCGCCGGAGAAGCTACCACCACATTGGTAGTATCCACCGCGCTAAGCACTGTCTTTACTTTAGCCGCGTCATAATCTGCGCTTTTCTGGAAGACGAACACCTTGGGGTGATCGTATACGGTAAAGGATTCTTCAGCCGATTGATCGTTGATCTTAAAGTCGCCAAGGTTGGGGTCAGACTCAAAAACCTGCGTCAGCTCAAAGCCAAAATTGCTCTTGAACATGCCGGGTTGCGCCACCTGATAACACCACAGCAGGTCTTTATCTTCAGGGCAGCCCAATAAATTACGATAATACGAAATGGTCAATGGGTATCGTTCGGGAATGCGGGTGGTAGTGGCCCACTGGCGATTGGAAGAGATCAAAATGGTATCTGTCTCATCCAAAATGTTGGTCAGACGTTTTACTTTGTTGTCGTCGTCCTTCCAGTAGATCTCCAGGTTATTTTTGTTGCCGTATAGACCGAACGCGTTATCCCAGATGTTGTAGCCGTACATACTCAGCGGTAATGCATCATCCCAGGAAGATTCGATGGCCAACATATTGTTGTAGAAAGCCAAGGCAAAAGCGCTCTGATCTGCCAGACTGTCTACATCAAATTGAAGTTTGTAAACATGGTCTTTCACCAGATCAACCGGCTTAGCAAAGGCGAGAGCCTTTCCATCGCCACGGATATCCGTTGTAGTTGTAAAGGTATCTCTTGTACTTCCGCTCACAATAGGCTGATCTGGCAGAGCCATATCAAAAAGGGTCACTTTGAGGGTTTTGACCTGCGGATTGGCCAAGAGATCCACGGCGCGGTTGAGCGTTACGCCTTCCACCTTGCCGCTTGTCACGGCAGTGAAAACCACCTGGTACGGCGTGCCCGGTGTAAGCGCAAAAGCAGGCTGCGGAAGAATCTGTGAGCTGATGGTTGTGCCTGAGGTGTATCCCAGGGAGATATCGCCCATCAACTGAATTATTCCATCGGCCTCAGCCACTTCAAAAACGATCTCGTAGGTTTTAGCGCCATCCACCTCGATCGGTTCGGTAAAAGTAATGAGAGTTGCATCGCCCATTGAATCGCTTTGGCCGGCGTAAGTGGATTGCAGGAAGCCAGACCCGAGGAATTTGTGTTCACTACCTTCACGTTCGAAAATGGTGGCCACAAGGGTCAGGTTGGCACCCTGAGGCTGAATGTTCAATACATGGGCTAGGTCTACCTGAGTCAGATAGCCGCTGCTGGTGGGCTTGAACGCATAAGTGTAGGGTGAATTGGCATTGATCTGTACCCCATTCTGATACGCTATGGGTTGGTTCACATCGCCAGATTCACCAGTAAATTTGATATTGATCGCACCCGGGATGTTCTTAAGCACCCATTCACTGGCAGCCACACGGGTGACAGGCCGGGTGTAAATGTTGGAGAAAGCAAATGCATAAGCGCCGGTTGCACCAAGTACCACAACAGCCGCCAGAACAGCAAGGGCACGCCGCCAGTTAAAAGAAATGCGAGCGATCTTGCGTGCCTCACTCTGGCCTTCTTCCCAAAGTTTAAAGATTGCCCAGGCGGAGATGATGGCGACAGCCGGATAAATGGGGATGAGATAACGCATATTGCGAGAAAAGGCAAAGGTCTGGGACAGGAAGATGATGACCACCCAAACCCAGAGCAAAATGTGTTTTTGCCAATTGTCCTTCACCTTGAGCATTCGCCAGGCCATCCAGATCATGGCTGCAATACTCAATATGGCATAAACAGGACCAACACCCCATTTGAAGTAGTTTTCAAGAACGAATGTAAACGGACGACGTGTCCACTGAATAGCATACGGTACATCCACATTACCGCCGCTGATGTTGGATAACTCTTTGAGTGAGCTGATCCACTGCGGATTGATGGAGAAATTAAAGAAACTTGGTCCAGTGAATGCGTACGGCTGGAAAATTCTAAATGCCAGGAAAGCAAAGATTCCACCAAGGACAAGGTTTCTAGCTAAAATGGGTAATTCAAATTCACGCTGTTCTGAAGGTAAACGTAGATAATGGATAAGCGCAGCCAGCGGTAGCAAGAACATTAACGACCAGATGCTTACTTTACAGGCCATGGCCATACCATAAGTCACCCCAAACAAAGCATAAGAGGTCAAGCTCTGCCAATTGGTTTTAAGCCAGTAAGTTCGCTCCCCTTTTAGGGGAACCTCCTCTGGCCCTCCCTCTCTGGTAGGGTTGATGATGGTCACCGCAAAGAAAATTGCCAGATAGACAAAGAAATTTGCATAAGTGTCAACCGTAAAGAAGTGCGAAAGCTGAATTGGAACCACTGAGACCGCCAGCAGCAGCGCAGCCATCAGTCCCAGACGGCTGTTCTTATACAACCGTTTGGCAATGAGATAAGCCAATACAATGGTTCCCAGATCAAGCAAACCTGAAACCACGCGTCCAACCAGGTGAATTTCACCATAGCCTGTCTTGCCTACCATCTCACCGATGTAACGCACCATGATCAGGGGAAGCGTGCCGTAAACATAAAAACCATACCCCCGATTGTTGGGGTTTAAAGTGGAGGTAGCTGTATCAAAATATTCGCCCAGGCTGTGAACTGGCTCAATGCCAGATTCCACCATGGTCAAAAAGCGTTCATCAGGGTGCAAATGGTAGACATCATCCCAGTTAACGCCTACAAAGCGAAGATAGGCGCCCAGCAATAAAACCCCTACCAACAACAGATCAAAGATCCACGGCCAGGAAGGGAGTTTAAATTTTTTCGGGTTAACCTGCGTTGAATTTGCCTCAGGAAGATTCATACAGCCTTCTTTCGATAGCGGTGAAACAATTGCACCTTAATGCTTTTTAGAATCGATCTCAGCCTGAATGGTCAGGAACAATTTTTCGTATTCAGATGCCACATAATCGGGAGAATAGCGGTCAAATTGGGCGCAGTCAATATTCTTCACCCGCGGCATGGTCTCTAGGACCTCGAGGATCGCGGTTGCACAGCCTTTGGAATCACCAATTTCAAAGATGCGTCCCATATTGTGCACCTTAACGGGTTGGCGAACCCCTGGCAAGTTGGACGCTACACAGGGTACCCCATTCATCATGGCTTCTATCTGTACCAGGCCGAATGCTTCTGTTGAATTCAGGCTGGGCAAGACCAACACATCCAAATTGGGGTAAAAGGCCGCCATTTGTTTAGGCTGCAAAGAGCCAACGAATTCCCAGTTGCCACTCTGCTGATATTTTTCGATTGTGGGCATTAGACGTTTGAGATAATCTTGCTCACCTATGATATCAATATACGGTCCTACAAATTGCACTTTGGCATTGGGGTATTTGGCCAACACTTCTGGTAACGCATTGAGCAAGATCTCCACACCTTTTTCGGTGGCAAAACGGGCTGCCATGCCAATCACAGGATAATCTTTATTCGGATTATGGGTCTTGGCAAATTGAGCGATCTCTTGTGAACTGGCTTCTGGTAAGACCACCGGCGGTGTGATAATGTGCACTTTATTCATGAATCCGCGCAAGTAAGCTGAATGATCAGCATAATCTTGAGTATAGGTGACAATGCGATTGGAATAAGTGCCTGTGAACTGGTTCATCATGTGGATGCCCACATTGGCCAGTTTGCTGATAATGCCGGGCGGCATGAGCAGATCACAATGATAGGTGGTAACGGTTGGTTTCTTAAATCGACGGCCGTCAAAGGCTACGCTGGCAGCTTCAAATTGTGGCAAGTGCAGCAAAACTGCATCAGACTGACGCACCAATTTTCTGGCAATGCCCATGAATTGCGGCATAATGCAGCCTTTGCTGATTCGGAACCAGACCGGTACGCGCACGATCCTCACGCCATCCACCACTTCTTCAGCCGGCAAATTTTTGTCAAACTGGGCAGTCATGAGGGTCACCTCATGGCCGCGCACGACAAACGCCTTGGCGAGCCGTTCAGCATAGATGGTGAGGCCACTAATATGTGGACGATAATAGGTTAACGCAATGAGTATCTTCATCGGAACCTAAAATAAATT
>CAZWKK010000129.1:0-1393 GCA_964634855.1 uncultured Anaerolinea sp. | reverse complement strand
GCGTTGAGCAGATCATCCACGAACAGAATATCACGTACCTGTTTGCCATTACCGTAAATGGTAATAGGGCGTCCAGTGATGGCCGCAATAATGAACCAGGCAACCCAACCCTGATCCTCAATACCAAACTGACGTAAGCCGTAAATGCAGCTCTGGCGGAAGACCACAGTAGGAAGACCATAAATGCGGTGATAGTCTCTCACATACTGGTCGCCGGTACCTTTAGAACAGCCATAAGGAGAGTGGAAATCTAATGGCTGGGTCTCAGCAGCCCCCTCCGGCAAAGATTCATAATCATACCGGGTCTCGCCTTCAACGACCTTCACATCTTCCATCCCGCCGTACACTTTGTTGGTAGAAGAATAAATAAAGGTGGGGTTGTTCCCGCTGGCACGAGCCGCTTCCAAAGTATTGAAAGTGCCCAGAGCATTGATCTGAAAATCGGTCACCGGATCCGTCACGGAAGTGGTCACAGCTACCTGAGCTGCCAAATGGACGATTTTGGTGGCACTGCTAGCGGCTTTTTTGATCTCCTCAGCTTTGCGCACATCACCCACCACAAGCTCAAAGGCTTGCTTGCCATGTTTTTCCAGCAGCCATTCCAGATTGATCTTGGACCCGCTGCGGCTTAGATTATCAAATACGATAACTTTTTCTCCACGGGAGATACATCGATCAGCATAATTGGAACCGATAAAACCGGCCCCACCAGTAATTAGGGTAACTTCCTTCATTTCGTCTCCTTGTCTTCCACAATACCGATCTGAGGATCCTCAGATTCCTCATTTAAACTTGCAGCAGAAAATAAAGATTGTAGACTTTGTCCTTCTCGAATCAAACCCCAGATACCAAAAATTCCAACAGAAATGAATTGCATAAAGTGCATGATGATGGCATACGCCAGAGCACTCGATTCATCTCCACCCAGTATTACAACAGATGCGACGATGGTTGCTTCATAAACGCCCAACGCTGCTGGTGCAGACGGGATGGCCGCCCCTAAAGCCAGGATCGCACCAATAAAAGCGCCTGCCCACAGCTGAGCATTTGGGAGGATCTGCCTCACCATTACATTATAGATGACAAACCAGGAAAACCAAGACAAACCCATCCAAAAAAAGCTTAAAAAGAATCGTTTGGGATCCGCCAGAGCGCCAAACCCCTGGATCAATTTCCGGATCGGTGAAAGAAAATATTTCTCAAATAGAGATTTGCCTGTCGAGAACTTTTCCAACCAGCCAATGACCGTTTCTTGATTTCTTGCAATGAAAAATAGGCTAATAAATCCAATCAATACCAATACCAAGATCGTCCAGGCAGTGGTTTTCACCCAAGCCAGACCCACCACAAGCGGCAACGTCAATAAGGCTAGAATCGCAGCATAACCGATATC
>CAZWKK010000128.1:0-6009 GCA_964634855.1 uncultured Anaerolinea sp. | reverse complement strand
ACAAAGCGCATGTCGCTGGCAATGCCGCTGCCAATGAATTCTGATTGTTCCGGGTTCAGAATGTCCGGGTGCAGATGGGCAATGGCTTCAGCTTCGGCTGTGGAATCAGCGCAGACAAAGCTGAGCAGGTCCAGTTCATTGGCACGGTCAATGGTCTTCTTCAGGGCATTCAGGGTCAGGGGGCGTTCAGCATGGTTAAGCACCACCCCTTTGGCCCCGGCAGCTTTGATGGCCTCCGGTAAGACATCTGCAATGCCCCGCCCCGGCCGAATGGCATCCATGTAAGGGGCAAAAACAAAGATCCGTTCTGTGTTTTCGCACACCCAGCGGATATCTGTGTAGGGGGCCACAAAAATAACGTCGATATCAAATTCTTTGGCCGCGGCATCGGCAGCTTTGGCATAAGCCAGAACCGCATCGCCATAGATGTAATTCTTGACGCTGGTTTCAAAAAATGGAGTACGGATCGGTGTCTTCATTGTCTGGTCTTGTCCTTACGGCTCCATCCATTTTTGAGATGCAAAAAGCGCATTCGCAAGCTATTCCCCAACGATCTGAACGCGTACTTTGCGCTCACGGGCGCGAACCTGGTCAAAATCTGCAAAGTAGATACGGCCAAATTCTCCCAGTTCCATCTTGCCGTTGAGGACAGGGATGGAAACAGAGCGTCCCAGCAAAACGGAACGCAAATGGGCATCCGTGTTCAAAGACCAGGCGGGTTCTTCTTCTCGTCCGCGCGCAGCTTTGATGTGCTCAGGGCCGGGATGCAGATATTGGCCTTCGGTGAGGCAGGTGGGGATGACCTTGCCCAGCACGTTCACCAGATCTTGCATCAATAATTCAGTTCCCCAGTAGTTCACATCATCAGAGGCTTCCTGGATCAGGACACTGCAGGTGGTATGTTGCGAGAAGACCACCAGAATTCCCTCTTTGATGTTGGATCTGTTAAGCGCATCCACCACCCGCTCGGTGACATCTTCAAAGGTAGGGCGGCGGTCAGATTGGATCTGGAAAACATCATGATAAACAGGCATAAAACCCTCTCTTGATGAATAAGGTAAATGAATTCTTTCAGGTAATGCGTTAATCAATTCTTGTTTGCAAAATTTATAGCCAGATCAGCGAGGCATTCGAGCCTAAACCAGAATGACCTCAACCCCTTCGTTGCGCAGTTGTTCAACGATCTCTGCAGGAGCACCGGTATCGGTGATAATGGTCTGGATCGCGGAAACGGGTTTGACGGGCACAAAGCCGATCTTGCCAAACTTGCTTGAATCCACCACCAGCACCGTTCGGCGGGATCGCTCCACCATCAAGCGGTCCACTTCAGCCATCAAAATATCGGCAGTGGTGGCTCCCCCGCTGATGGTCAGCCCATCGGCGCCAAGAAATACGATATCGGCGGTCAGGTTTTGCAATTGGTTCAGTGTCTGCGGGCCAGCGGTGGCCTGATAATCGGGCAAATAGATGCCGCCCAAGATGATGAGGTTGGGAGAAGGCCAACTGAGCACCTCTTGCGAGATGGCCAGTGAATTGGTGACCATGCGGATGGAGGCACCCAGGCGCAGATCAGCCGGCATTTGCTTAATGATCTGTACGGTGGTGGAACCGGAATCGAACAGGATAACGTCTCTGGGGCTGATCATTTCAGCAGCAGCTTTGCCGATGCGCTCTTTGGCCTTGATGTTCAAGTGCATCTTTTCGCTGTAAGACTCTGTGCGCGAATTTCCGGTGAGCGAAACCGCGCCACCGTGAAACCGTTTGAGCTGCCCTTGAGATTCCAAGATGACCAGGTCACGGCGAATGGATGTTTCTGTTATGGCGAATTGGGCAACAAGTTCTGTGAGCGTTACTTTGCCTTTCTCTATCACCATCTGGGCAATGAGAGAACGGCGTTCAGAGGCGCTTAATGAATCGCTCATTTCTTCTTGATTTGGTTCATCCAGATTTGAAGAATTGTTCTTTTTAGTCATCATTTTTTGTTGCTCCAATTCACCATAAGATAATTCATTTCACCTGCCCCCAATCAAGTCTGATCTCAGGCAAATATTGCTCATTATCACATTTTACCAGTACAAGATTAAGAATTGAGCCTAAACTTCAAAATATTCCAAACCGGCCATCTCTGCTAAAAGCTTCAATTTAGAGCCCAGGTGACCTGCGGCAAGCGCCATGTGATGAGGAGCACCTGCTTTGCACCAGGCATCGCACCAATCTTCAATACCAAGTCCGGCCGGTTTGAAGAGCATCTGCGGGGCAGAAACCGGGCGAGGTTTGATCTCAATTGATTCGCCTTCTGAGGCGATGAGGCGCCATTTGGAGCCACCCATGCAGACCAAAGCCAGGTTGGTCACAGGGCCTGGAGCGTAGGCGAACTCAAAGCCTGCACCAAAGCCATTGACACCTTCGTAGTAAATGCTGTGCTTCACGCTCACATCAGCAGGTTTGGCAGCCATGGCCGGGTTGCCGTGACCATCGTGAGAAAGCATCATGCAGCTCTGTTTGAAGTCAATGACATAGTTTTCCAGCAATGTTGCCTGGCCAGCCAGCTCTTGTAAAATGAGCATGGCGGTGAGGGTGGTGATATCCGCTTCTGGTGCAGCCGGAATGCCCACTTCACACAGGCGGCCGGTGCCATAGGAGGGGATGATACCAACGCGCGGGTCGGGCAACCAGACCTGGTCAAAAGAGGCCAGGGCATCAAACTTTCCATCTCGCATCACTTTTTCAAGCGCCAGGGCCAGGCGGCAAGAGCGTTCAAATTGTTCGGCATCCATCGCTACTTTGTAGCGGGCGCTTTCGCTCTTCACCAGCTTGTCCACCTCTGCTTTAGGCAGGTCCACCATCGCCTGAGATACCTTCTCAGGTTCCACTGGCCAGCAGACGGGACCCACAAACTGGCGCAGGCTCAACTGATCGACCATCAGGTCCGTCATGCCTTCAAAAGCATGGCCGGCAATGGCGATACGGGCGCTCTTGAGGCGGTGCATCACCCCGGCGATCTGGATATACTCAGCCAACTTTCCGCGGCCCTTGGGGTCATCAATATGAGAGCTGACCATCCAGAATTTGCGGCCAATGCGCTGCAAGGCTGAGGTCATCTCAGGCACGCCGCACATACCCGAATTGACCATGATCAGGTCAAAATCGGCATCTTCTGGCAAGAATTCGATCTGCTGGGTGTTCCAAACCAGGACCGGTGCAGTGGTGTTCAAAAAGCAGCGGGTGGGGACGATGCCTTTGGTGTAGGCCACTTCTACAGCCACGATCAGGTCAACCCCTGCCCCATTGAACAGGGTCGCTGCCGCTTCAGCCTGTTCTTCGTTCTCTACCAGCTTGGGGCAAACGGTCTCTGCATATTCACTCACAATTGCGCCGATACGATCGGCTGCTTTTTGTGCCATGGGGCGCACATGAGCAGTTTTGTTGTAATCATCTTCCAGTAAGGCCATTACCAATACGCCAACTTTTGGTTTCATTGCTTTCTCCTTATCGAATCGGTTTTATCAATAATTTTGTTTAAAATAATCAGCCAGGCTGTTATCTAACCCACAATAGCGTTCGTATGCTTTTTGGTAAGCATCTACGTTCTCTCCAGGGAGTACTTTGGCCTGCACGCGGACCATCGCTTTTACCCCTTCGGCCACGGTCTGATAGATGCCGCAAGCTACCCCTGCCAGAATGGCATCACCCACCAGGGCGGTGTCTTCATTTTCCAGGGTCACGAAGGACCGGTTGCACACATCGGCTTTGATCTGATTCCACAGCTTCCCGCGAGAACCGCCACCGGTGGTGCGCACTTCTGTGATCTCCACCCCTGAACGCTCGATCAATTCCAGGTTGCGCCGCAGCATGAAGGCTACGCCTTCCTGGATGGCGCGGATGAAATGACCGCGTCCATGATGCAGGGTAAACCCGCTGAACACGCCTTTGGCCGAGGGGTTGCTTTCAGGGCTGAAGGCCCCCATCAGGTGCGGCAGCATCACCAGGCCGTCACTCCCCGCCGGCACAGATTCTGCCAGCCGGTTGAGCAGTTCATAAACACTGCTGCCTTCCCGTTCAGCCTGCGCAATTTCCTCGCCGCAGAACTGATCTTTGAACCATTTAAACGCCATGCCAGCCGTCGGGCATACGGGCACAAACAGGTACTCGCCTGGCACGCTGTGAACGTAAACAGGTGTTTGTTTGCTCTTGTCTACCATCGGGTCTGAGATGCTGGCCTGAATTGCCAGCGCTGCCCCCGTGGTCTCAGAGATCACCCCAGCGCCGATATTGCCGGCGCCGATCGCCCCCACTGACTGGTCCATTCCACCCAGCACAACCCTGGTTTGCGTTGACAAGCCCAGTTCTGCCGCAGCGGCAGCCGTCAGCGTTCCAGCGCTTGCCCCCACCGGCAATAAACGTGGCAGTTGAGACACGTTAATGCCCACCGCTTCAAGCGCTTTGGGCCACCAATCGTGAGTGGTGATGTCGTATAGCAGCGTGGTACAACTGATCGAACCATCGGTCACGAAGTTGCCGCACAACCGCTGAACTAGAAAATCTTGTACCAGCACGAATTTGGCTGCTTTGGCAAAGATCTGCGGTTCATTTTGTTTGATCCACAAGATCTTGCAGGCTGGCCAGGTAGCCACCACATCCGGAATGCCGGTGCGCTCATAGACCTCATCACCCAGGAGTGCCTTCAACTGCTCACTCTGCACACCTGCGCGATTGTCCAGCCACACCAGGGCATTGCGTAAGGGAGTGCCTGCCCCATCCAGGGCGATGGTTGTCTCTCCCTGGCTGGAAACTGTCAATCCTGCAATCTCTGCGGCATTGATCTTGGCCGATACCACCACTTGTTTGATGGTCTTGCAGGCCGCCTGCCAGTAGGTTTCTGCATCCAGTTCTGCCTGATCTGCAGATTTGGAAATGAGCACATACTCCTGTAAAGCAGTACCCAGGCAAACGCCATCTGCCTGGAACAATCCGGCCTTCACAGAAGTTGTACCAACATCGAGTGCGAGTAATAATTTCATAAATGTTTCATCCCAACAGAGTTCATCATTGATATTGTTCTGCGCTGCTAATTCAAATTCTTTTGTTTCCAGTCCTTTTCCAGGCCAATAACTTTCATCTCAAAAAATGATCAATAATTGCATCCGTTCATCTTCTTTGGCCCGGTCCTTCCGGGGCAGGGTTGATTCTGCCCCGGAACTCTTACCGACTTAATTATTGAGCAATCGTGTTCCAACCATCGGAGATGGTGGTAGCGGCAGCAGCTAAAGCGACAAAATCTTGCGGGAATTTGACTACGCTGTAAGAAGCTTCGGGCGGGAATTTCGCCTTCAGCTCATCCGGGAGAACCACGCTGGTGCGAATGGGATGTACAAACCCATTGGCATAAGCCAGTTGACCTTCGTCAGAGTATTCGGTTTCCAGCATCAATTTGGCAGCGTTGGCATGCGGAGCGCCAGCGGTAACAAACTGGATGTACAAACCGGCAACGGTACCATCACTGGGGATGACAACCTGCAAATTCATTTCGGGCAGGCTTTCCTTCTTGGAAAGACCATCAAAATCCCAGAACAAAGAGATGGGGCATTCACCCTTCTGAATGTTGTCGGTGCTGGGTGCCAAAGCGCGCAATTGACCAGCCTCACTTAACTGTTTGAAGTAGTCAACACCCGGCTGAGGATTTTTCTCGTCGCCACCATTGGCGAAAGCAGCACCCAAAACGACCATATTAGCCGTGGCAGATTCGCGAGGATCTTTCATGCAGATGGTATCTTTGTATTCGGGTTTAAGCAGATCAGCCCAAGATTGAGGCACATTGGTCACGATGGCGGTATTGACGGTGAAGGCAATGGCGCCCCAGTAAGCAGCAGACCAACGGCCATCGGGATCTTTGGCATAAGCAGGGATCTCGTCCCAGTGAGAGTTCTTGTAGGGCTGGGAGAGTTTCTCATCATTGACGACCTGAGCGAAGCCAAACCCAAGGTCAGTGATATCGGCCACAGGAGCAGC
>CAZWKK010000127.1:4189-6054 GCA_964634855.1 uncultured Anaerolinea sp. | reverse complement strand
ATCAATGTCCTTGGCAGCGGCGTAGATGGCCTCAAGAGCCTTCTGGTAACCTTCAGCACGCAGCAACTGGGCCGATTTTTCACCTTCAGCGCGCAAAATGGCAGCTTGCTTTTCACCTTCAGCTTTCAAGATGTTCGATTGTTTATCGCCTTGGGCCACGTTGATGGCCGCTTCACGAGTACCAGTAGATTCGGTCACAATAGCGCGGCGGGTACGCTCAGCGGTCAACTGGCGGTTCATGGATTCCTGAACATCGCGCGGAGGCACGATCTCGCGGATCTCAACGTTGGTCACTTTCACACCCCAACGTTCGGTCACTTCGTCCAGGCGGGCGCGCAGGGCGGTGTTGATCTTCTCACGTTCAGAAAGAACACCATCCAGCATGATGCCGCCGATGACGGAACGCAAAGTGGTGGTAGCAATACCCTGGGCAGCGATCTCAAAGTTCTGCACCTGCAAAACGGACTGCACAGGATCGAACACCTTGTAGTACCACAAGAAGTCAATGGAGACCGGGGCGTTATCTTGGGTAATGGACGCCTGGGTGGGAATCTCACGAACCTGCTCACGCAGGTCAACCGAGACGGGTCGGTCAATAAAAGGGATCAACAGGGTAAGGCCAGGGCCTTTGGGTCCGATGCAGCGGCCCAGACGGAAGACCACCAGGCGTTTGTACTCTGGAACGATCTTAATGGCAGCTGCCAAAAAGATGACCAACAGGACAACAACGCCGATGACCAAACAGATCAATACAGGGTTCATTTTTCCTCCAAATGAATGATGAACTTATTTACTCGACTCTTTGTAAGGTTCCACGATCAAGACCAGGCCTTCCCGGTCGATAACTTTGATCTGAGCGCCTGCCGGGATTCTTTCCTGGCTGCGCGCTGACCACTCTTCTCCGCCAGCGTAGACGGTCCCTTCCTGCTGGATCGCTGTACGAGCTTCGCCAACCTGCCCGATCAGATTGCGCAGGTCTTGAGAAGGTCGCATCTTTACCGCTTCCAACCCTTTGCGACCAATCCACCAGGTAATGGCGATGGCAGCAATGCTTACCAGACTGGCGAAGAATGGATTGATGGTTTCAGTTCCGGCATTTCTGGGGAACAAAAAGATCGAACCTACCACCATGAGCGCCAGGGCGGCCAGCAACCAGTACCAGCGTTTAGGTTTGCGAATTGCGAAGATCAGGGGAACTATCCCAACCACCATCAACAATAATGCCCACAAGTTGATGTCCAGTTGATAAATACCGTAACCGGCCAATGCGATGGCAAAAAGTGCACCAATTTCCAGCAGCCCGGTACCCGGTGTAAAAAGGGCTAATATCCCCAAAACAAACCCCAATACCAACAACAGATACGTCACATTCGGGTCAAGCAAGAAACTCATTTGCATCCTTTCAAGGTCGTGATAAAACGACCTTATTTATTATACTCTACGAAGATTCTCTCTGTTTCGTTGCACGGCTCTATAAAAGGGCTTATCCTCATCTTGACACAGGGATAATCAGAGTATATACTCCAAATTAATTGAATACCTTCTTCGGGGCAGGGTGAGGGAAGATCGTTTCCCAATTCCCGATCGGTGGTGACAACCCACGAGCAGCAATTGCAGGATCTGGTGAAATTCCAGGGTCGACGGTAAAGTCCGGATGAGAGAAGAGCTTTCTTTCAAGTATGTTCACATACCTGACTCGCAAACCCCGAAGATTTTCTTTTCGAGGTTTTTTTGTTGAAATCAAACTTTTCCAACCAAACGTCTGACTTTCGTAGTAAAGTCCAACCATCTTTCACAGATCAATTGATCCGTCACAATGAATGGCTGGTCTTCCTCTCGCTCCTTTTTTCAATTTTGATCTGGGC
>CAZWKK010000127.1:0-4089 GCA_964634855.1 uncultured Anaerolinea sp. | reverse complement strand
CGCGACGTGCCTGCCAATTTGCGTGATCTGATGCGCTCGATGCACGCCAATAAACTCCAAATGCTCAAGCATTTAGAGTTGCCTGCAGCGTTGCCCATCCTCTTTGGCGGGCTGCGCATCGGCGCCACCCTCTCAGTGGTAGGCGCGGTTGTTGGCGAATTTGTCGGATCTGATAGCGGTCTTGGCTTCCTCATCAACCTGGGGCGCGGACAATATGATATGGCGTTAGTCTTTGTGGCCATCTTTACTCTCATCGCCATGGCGCTGATCCTTTATGGGGTCGCCATGATCGCACAAAACCTGGCCATGCCCTGGAAACAACACAAACATTAGGAGATTCCATGAAACAACGTATTCTTCCAATCCTACTGGTGCTCACCATCTTGCTCGCTAGTTGTGCTAAAACTCCCGGCACAGCCACACAGAGCCCGAATTCTCTCGTTTCAATCTCATTGCCTGTCGGGTACGTCCCTGACGTGCAATTTACCCCCCTGTATGTGGCTATTGAAAAAGGTTATTACCGCGAGGAAGGGTTGGATGTATCCATTGATTACAGCATGGAAAATGACAACACCGTCCTGGTCGGTACCGGTAAACTTACCTTTGCGGTGGTAAGTGGGGAGCAAGTATTGCTTGCGCGTGCCCAAGATCTGCCTGTGACCTACGTAATGGCCTGGTATCAGCAATATCCGGTGGGTATTGTGGCCAAGAAATCTTCTGGCATCACTACTCTGGCGGACCTCAAAGGCAAAAAGATCGGTCTACCTGGTCTTTACGGGGCCAACTTTATCGGTGGGATGGCTCTGCTCGATTCTGCGGGGCTCTCGGCCAAAGATGTGACGCTTGATTCCATCGGTTACAACCAGGTGGCTGCCCTCGTCGCCGGCCAGGATGATGCAGTGATCGTATACACTGCTAATGAACCGGCGCAACTGCAAAACCAGGGCATTGAGTATGTGCTTTTCAAAACCTCTGATGCGGTTGACCTGGTGGCCAATGGCCTCATCTCCAATGAAGAGACGCTCAAAAACAACCCGGAACTTGTAAAGAAGATGATCCGAGCTACATTGCGCGGCATTGAATATACCGTTAACCATCCAGACGAGTCATTTGAGATCAGTAAAAATTATGTACCCACCTTGGCCTCCGCAGACCTGAAGACCCAGAAGCAGGTCTTGCTCAACTCGATCGAAATGTTCAAAACCGATCATTACGGCTTTTCCAAACCCGAAGCCTGGCAAAATATGCAAAACATCCTTCTTAAAATGGGCCTCCTCAGTCAACCCCTTGACCTGAGCCAGGCGTTTACGAACGAATACTTACCCCAATGACCCGGACCCAAACACCCTTACTGGAAGTCGACCAGATCAGCGTCAATTTTGAAGACGGCGCCGAGTCTTTGCACGCTTTAAGTGAGGTGAGCTTCACTTTACACGATCAAGAGTTCCTATCGGTCTTAGGGCCATCCGGCAGTGGTAAAAGCACCCTTTTACGTGTCATCGCTGGCTTGGTGACACCCTCCAAAGGGAAGGTACAGTTTTCCAACAATATCCAGCAGCCGCGAATCGGCCTGGTATTTCAACAGGCAAACCTCATGCCATGGCGTACGGTGATCGAGAATGTCTTGCTCCCCCTGGAATTACAGGGCGTAGCACCAGAACTTGCCCGTACCCGCGCCGAAGAGTTTGCCCATTTGGTGGGCCTGGAAGATTTCCTCAATGCCTGGCCAGATGAACTCTCAGGCGGTATGGCTCAAAGGGTGGCGATTGCCAGAGCCCTGATCCAGGAACCAGATATCTTATTACTGGATGAACCCTTTGGGTCTTTAGATGCCCTCACCCGCGAACGCATGGGCAGCGAATTATTACGCATCTGGCAAAGCAGCCAAACCGCAGTCATTCTGGTCACCCACTCCATCTCAGAAGCTCTGCTGCTCTCAGACCGTATACTGGTACTCAGTCCTCGCCCAGGAAAGATCACCCTGGATCTGCCTGTACCCCTGCAGCGGCCGCGTACAGATGAGATCCGCTACTCCTCCGATTTTTTGGCTCTCGAGAAACAACTTAGATCCTCCCTCAAATAAAAGAAAAAGCCCAAACCATTAAGGTTTGGGCTCAGTTTTCTTCGCGCGCGGTTTCTTCTTGGGAGGTTCTGCTTCCGCCGCCGGTTGAGGTTTTACCGGAACAACTGGTTCAGCAGGTGTCTTTGCTTTGGGCTTAATGAAGTTCATCAGCACAACAACCAGCAAGCCCAGGCCGCTCAAAACCACCAACAGCAAACCCAGGAACTGCCTGTCAAGTTTTGGCAACTCAGAAACCAATGAGGGTTTAGGCGTAGCGGTGGCAGTCAGCTCTGGTGTTGGGGTTGCCGGAGAGGATTTTGCCGTAGGCGTACGGGTGGGGAAAACAGGAGTCGGGGTAAAAGTTGAGGTCGGTGTAGGGGTAGGCGCTTGCATGATCTTGAGGGTTTGGCCTTCATATATATCATTCGAGCTCAAACCATTTTGCTCTTTAATGTAATCTACTGTTACCCCATAAGCCAGGGCTATGTAGAACAATGTTTGCCCACTTTTGACCACATGATAAATATAGCCATCATAGTTCGGTGTTGAGGTAACGACAGGGCTCATCCACTGGCTAACACTATCGGTGGTATTCGCAGTTGCTGCTGGAGCGTTTGGAACAGAGGAGCCCCCGCTGCCACCGCCTTCCACCCAGGCTGCCTGCAGGACCACATAGGTCCAGCCATTGGAACCCACAGCCACACCAGCCCCCACTTCCTGATAGTTGGCATCTACTGCGGGGCGCATATGGTCAGCATCTGCCCAGTAACCAGAAATGGCATCAATGGTTAAAGAGGTACCGCAAGCCATGTTCTCAGTGGCCCAAATGGTTTTGCCGCCACCATAGCCCCAGGAGCTCATCAGGCGATCTCTCACGCCGGGGTATCCCTGGCTGGCCAGATGCTGGCAAACGCCGCTGGCGGCCATGGTCTCAGCTGTCCATTGAGCAGAAGCATCAATGATCGAATTCTCGGTCAGAGCCGAAAGACCATAAGCGGAGCGCAAATTGTTCGCCCAGGCGATCAGCTCATAGGCAGAGATATCACTGGCAGAAGCCTTCTGTGGCACGTTCGTCAGCAGAAGTGTCAGCACGACAATGATTGAAATTGAAGTTAAAAGTAAACGACGCATCGGGGTTATTATACACGATGCGTCTAGGGATTCTGTCAAGGGTTTTAATGCAGGCTTCGCTCTTTAAAGTTGGTTCCCATGGCTTCGGCAACCACCAGGAAATCACTTGAGGAGATCATGCCGACGATATTCCCGCTCTTATCGGCAACAGGCAGATGATGGATGTGGTGTTGCAGCATCAAAGCTGCGCATTCCCCAATGGCCATATTCAGGGGAACGGTGATAACCGGGGAGACCATCAAATCGCGCATTTTTGTCTCTGCCGGGTTCTTGCCTTGTGCCACGATCTTGTCGCTGATATCGATCGAGGTGACGATTCCGTAGGCTGCATTGTCAGATGTTTTTTCAATGATCAGACTGTCGGAGTAGCGGTGGCGCATCAATGCAAGACCTTCTCTAACTGTCGCATCAGGGTTGATAAAGACGACCAGGTCTTTCATCCAGTCTTTGACGGTTGTTGACTGCATCTTTTTCTCCTTTACGAACTTGGACCTTGTGATATGGGGTTTTTAAGCACCATCTGTTTCTTCCATCAATGTATAACTTTATTTAAGAAAAGTCAACCGAGATTTGTCAGACAGGTGAAAGTCATTCATCACCTGCGATCTGCCAACTCTTCAACTCTTCCATTAAAGAGTAGGCGGTCATATCCAGTTGGATGGGCGTGATCGTAACATATCCTGCAGCCAGATCACCAAAATCTGTTCCCACTTCGTTTACCCCACTCGGGGGGTCGCCGCCGATCCAGTAATAAGGTCTTCCGCGTGGGTCTTCCCGTTTGACCAACTGGTCCTTGTAAATGCGGATTCCCTGCCGGGTGATGTGAAAGCCTTTAATGGCATTTTCCTCTAAATACGGTACATTTACATTTAATAGCACATTCTTTGGCAGACCAT
>CAZWKK010000126.1:0-6087 GCA_964634855.1 uncultured Anaerolinea sp. | reverse complement strand
CAAACCTTGATATAATTAATTGGTTAAAACATTATTAAAACTTATCAATATCAAAGAAGGACACGATAATGGATTCTTTTATTACGATCAAAGAAATTGACGAAGCCACTCAATTTATCCGCAGCAAAGCAAAGGTCTCCCCCAAAATTGGTCTTGTGCTTGGCTCTGGCTTGGGCGGTCTGGCTGATGATGTGAAAGAAGCTGTTGTCATCCCTTTCAATGAAATTCCCCATTGGCCGGTATCCACCATTCAGGGTCATGCTGGTCGCCTCTTGATCGGAACGCTTTACGGCAAACCTGCCATGGTGATGCAGGGTCGTGTTCATTATTATGAAGGTTACAGCATGGATCAGGTGACCTTCCCGATTCGGGTGATGCAGCGCTTGGGCATTGACCTGATCGTACTTACCAATGCCGCAGGTGCCATTGCCCCTGATTATGAACCTGGCGATGTGATGGTCTTGAACGACCATATTGCCCTCATTGGCATGGCCGGACTCAATCCGTTGCGTGGACCCAACTTAAGCGAATTCGGAGAGCGCTTCCCGGATATGAGCCAACCCTACGACCATGCGCTCATCCAATTGAGCAAGCAGGTTGCGGCTGAATTGAAGATCAACTTACACGAAGGAGTGTATGTTTGCCTTTCTGGCCCTTCCTTTGAATCTCCGGCTGACCTGCGCTTCCTGCGTACCATCGGCGCCGATGCGGTAGGCATGTCTACCGTGCCAGAGACGATCGTGGCTCGCCACGGCAAGACCCGCGTGCTGGGTTTTTCTGGCATCAGCAACAAGGCCAATCTGGACGGCAGTACCATCACCACCCACGAAGAGGTGTTACAAGCGGGTCAGTTGATCGTCCCGAAGCTGACGGCGATCATTCGTGGCGTGATCGAAAAAGTTGACCTTTAAAGTATTGTGCCCTTATGGATAGTCTGATACGTTTCCTGGTCAAATACGAAGTATTGCTGTACTTTCTCATCGCTGTGATCGTTGTGCTCTCCTTACGCAGGGTGATGATTGCCTGGAAGAATTGGCGTACAGCTCTCTTTGGCATTGAGAAAGAAAATGCGCAATATTCGTTCAATCAGGGCATCACCTTTTTGATCCTGAGTGGGCTTTTAGGAATGGGGCTGTTCATCATTACCACATTTGTGGCTCCTTCCATTCCGAACTTGCAGCAAGTACCCACACCCACAGTAGATCTGACTGCTCAACCTACGGGCACAGTGGTTTCTGCCACTGAAACCCCGGTTGCCACCAGTGGGTTGATTCCCACCCTTGAATCGGTTTTCAACCGTGGCTGTGTGCCTGATCAGATCGATTGGACATCGCCAGTGGACGGCGACACCATCAGCGGTACGGTTACTCTTAAGGGCACCGTGAACGTGGCCGATCTGGGGTATTATCGCTACGATTATGCGCCGGACCAAACGGATACCTGGACCACTCTGGCAGCTGGCAGCAGCAAGATCGTAAATCAGCCCCTGGGCAGTTCGGCAGATCAGCAGAGTGGGGGAACCTGGGATACCTCGGTCTTGACCCCTGGAAAATATAAACTGCGGCTGGCGGTCTTTGACCATCAGAACACGGCGTTTAATGAATGCATCATTACAGTAACCATTGTCTCCCCATCCTAGGAGGAATGAATGCCTGAAATCGAAATTCGGCCAGCGATCTCCTCAGACCTACCTGCCCTCATCAAATTTGATCATTCTGTCGATACCACCCATGTTTGGCAAATGGACAGCAGTTCCGATGTTGACCAGATTGAGGTGAAATTTCGCGAAATTCGTTTGCCGCGTGCGGTGAATTTGAATTACCCGCGAAATTCTGCTGATCTGGCCGATACCTGGACGCGCAAGAACCTGTTTCTGGTGGCAGCGGTTCAGAATCAACCTGTAGCTTATCTGACCATTGAGATCGAACAGACCTTCACCGCGCGGGTGGTAGACCTGGTGGTGGCACGGAACGTGCGGAAACAGGGCATCGCTTCTGCGTTGATCCTGGCAGCACGCGATTGGGCAGGTCAGCGCGGTATTCGCCGCATGGTGTTGGAAACTCAGGCCAAGAACCACGCCATGATCCAATTGGCGCGCAAACTTGGCTTTGAATTTTGCGGTTTTTGTGATGATTATTTCGCCAATCATGATATTGGGGTCTTCTTCATCAGCGTATTGAAAAAATAGGCAGGCAGAAGCGTGTCCTTGTGGATTAATGGCGTGACGAGAGTACTGGTAACCATCAGCGAGATCCTCACAGCGGGGATCGCTGTTACGGCGTTTTCTTTGTTGCTTTACGCCCTCTCATTCAACTTGCGCAACCGGGTGGCACGCTCTTTTGCACTGATCCTGGTTTGCGTGGTGATCGTTTTCTCTGCTGAAGCGTTGGGCAGTACCGCGACCAACACAATTGCCATTAATTACTGGCTGCATATCCAATGGGTGGGAATACTCTTTCTACCCGCTACTTATTTTCATTTTTCTGATGCCTTATTGGCCACAACTGGAAGACCCTCACGCTGGCGTCGGCGTTGGGCGGTGCGAATCGCCTACCTGATCTCCTTCGGGCTGCTCTGCTTGCTGCCCACAGACCTCTTCTTGGGTGAGGTGGTAATCAACCAGGCTCCAGTACCCTTCAATCGGCCAACATTGATCACCGAGCTGTTTACAGTCTATTATCTGGTGATCATGTTCCTGTCTTGGATCAACTACGTTAGAGCAATGCGGCGTACTGTGACGGAGACCAGTCACAGACGTATGACGTACTTGGGCATCAGCGCAGCTGCTCCAGCATTGGGATGTTTTCCATTCTTGCTTTACAGCTCCTCGTTTGCCGCCAATCAGGCATTACTGTTCTGGTTGCTGCTGATCTTGGTCAACCTGTTTGTGGGCGGCTTGATCGTTGGCATGGCGTATTCTGTGGCCTTTTTTGGCGTTTCCTGGCCAGACCGAGTGGTCAAGAGCCGCCTCATTAAGTGGTTGTTGCGCGGACCCGTCACCGCCAGCCTGACCCTGGCGCTCGTCACCATTGTGCGTCGCGCCGGAGATGTGTTGGGCGGCAATCCGTATTCAGCTCTGGTGCCGATCGTGATGATCGTTACCATTTTATTGAGCGAATTTATGATCACCCTGTTCTTCCCCAAGTTGGAACAGTGGTTGCTTTTTGGCAACGATCAGGTGGAATTGCTGCAATTACGATCGCTTGAAGAACGCCTGCTGACGCGAAGTGACCTGAGTCAGTTCCTGGAAATGGTACTGGCTGCAATTTGCGATCAGTTACAGGCGCCTGGTGCTTATATTTTTTCCAAGGAAGCTGATGAATTCGATCTGGTTCTCCAGACGGGGGACCTTAAGGATCTGCCTGATCTGAAAGAAGCCTTCCAGGACCACATGAATGAATCAAACGGATTAAGCGAGATGTCTGTTTGGCAGCAAGATGTGATCTTTCCTTTGATCGACGGAGGCGAAGCTCCTTCAGTAGTAGGGTATTTGGGCATCCATAAAGTGGACCAACAAATGCTGCTGGAAGCTGAGGTGATGACCTCGGTGAACTTGCTTTTACACCGGGCTGCCATAGCCATGCGCGACCGTGAAGTTCAGGAGCAAATGTTCCGCACCCTGGAACTGCTTGATCCACAGGTGGAAATGATCCAGCAATTGCGAGCTGCAGGGCGTTACGACCGGCAGGCAATCTTGTTGGATGACCAGTCTTTTGAGGGCAAAGAAATGAACTCCTGGATCAAAGATGCACTGACTCATTATTGGGGCGGTCCCAAATTGACCGAAAACCCATTATTGCAACTGAATGTGGTTCAGGCAGAATTGAAAAGCCATGAGAACAATGCAGCCAATGCATTGCGCAGTATTCTTAAGGAAGCCATTGATCACTTAAGACCAGAAGGTGAAAGGAAATACACAGGTGAATGGATATTGTATAATATTCTTGACCTAAAATTTCTTGAAGGAAAAAAAGTGCGGGAAATTGCGATGCGGCTGGCTGTTTCCGAGGCGGATCTATACAGGAAACAAAGGGTTGCCATCGATGCGGTTGCAAACGAAATAGTGCATATGGAAGTCGAGTCTAAAGAAGTTAAGAATTCGGAAGAGGTTTAATTATCCGTACTGCATGGAGGGGAGTATGTCGAATTTGTTCGAATTGGAAGATGAATCAGGGATGCCAGAGTTGGATGAAGGTTGGTGGAATTCGGTTTTAGCAGATGAAAATGCTTATTTACCAGAAGTAAAATCCGTAAACTGCAAACCTTGCACCACGTCCGCTGAAGACGGAGTGGATTGGAATTGTGTTCACAGATTATTTGAGAATGACGAGGTCATTCTACTTACGGTTAATGGTTTTAATCGCGGCGGCTTGTTGGTGGAGGGTGAGGGCATCAAGGGTTTTGTGCCCATTTCTCATCTGATCGACGCCCCTGCTTCCCCCAGCGAAGAAGAGCGGCATGCATTTTTGGAATCTTACTCGGGTCGGTCTTTGTACTTAAAAGTGATCGAATGCGAACCGAGCAGTGAGCGGGTTGTGCTCTCAGAACGAGCCGCACAGGCCGGGCAGGGCAAACGCAAACAGTTATTTGAATCTCTCAAAGCGGGCGTGGTTGCCTGCGGCATCATCACCAATGTCACTGAATTTGGTGCGTTTGTGGACCTGGGTGGGGTGGAAGGTCTTATCCATGTTTCAGAGATCTCCTGGGGCCGGGTGGAAAAGCCAACCGAGATCTTGAAAATTGGACAATCAGTAAAGGTGATCATCCTTCAGGTGAACGAAGAGAACTCCCGTATCGCCCTGAGCATAAAACGGCTCTCGCCCAATCCTTGGGAAGAAGTGCAGCGAAATTATCAGCCTGGCGATGTAGTAAATGCTTGTATCACGTCCATTATGAAATTTGGCGCCTTTGCTCGCCTGGAAGAAGGCATTGAAGGGCTGATCCATATTTCCTCCATGCCAGAACCCGTTGAAGCTGGGCAGCTTTCCAGCCTGTTCAAACCAGGCCAGAATGTGCAGGTAAAGATCTTACATGTGGACGCAGAAAAACGGCGTTTGGGGCTGGGATTGGTATCTCTTGAATGAACATATTTAGAAAGAAGGAACCTGAAGAGCCGAGTTTCTCAGAGGATTTTCAGGGCGGATTACAACCAACTCTGCAAGATAAAACCGGAGACATTCTCTACCAGGTTCGCCGTTTTGGCTGGGACCTGTTAGGTGTATTTCTGCTGTTGCTGTCGGTGCTTTCTCTGCTTGGATTCATGGGGGTTTCCAAGGGATCTTTACTGAACACATGGGTTTGGGTACTCAAACATAATTTTGGCTGGGGAAGCATCCCGTTTGTCTTATCATTGGCCGGACTGGGATTTTTATGTTTCCGACATCGCGCAGGAAAAGATACCTTATTTACTCTAGGACGTGTGGTGGCGCTGGAAGGGGCGTTCTTCAGCCTTCTGCCGCTGATGAGCCTGTTTGGCGGCGGGTCATTTACCCGCGCTGAAGCTGGGCAGGATGGCGGCATTCTGGGCTGGGGGCTGGCCAATATTCTCTGGCCTGTGCTGCCCTCATTTTTGGCAGCCTTCATTTATACTGTCATTTTCCTCATCTTGCTGATCCTGGGAACAGGGTTGTTGCGTCCGCTTTATCATTTATTGTTGCGTTGGGCTGATTCTGAGACCTCGCCCGCTCCCAAACCTGAACCATCTAACAGGGCAGCTCAAAGACGATCTGAACAGCAAAAAAGCGAACCTGATATTGATATTGCTGCCCCTTCATGGCGTGATGATCGTTTGCCCCCTTTGAATTTATTGCTCTCTGACACCAATTGGGTGCCAGATGAAGCCCAGATCCGTGCCAATGCCCGCACCATAGAGAAGACTTTGGCTGAGTTCAATATCCCTGCCAGAGTGATCGGTTACAGGGTGGGGCCGACCGTGACCCAGTACGCCCTTGAACCTGGCTTTATTGAGAAGGTGGGCAGTGACGGGGAAGTGGTGAAACAAAAGGTCAAGGTGGCGCAGATCGCTTCTTTGAACCGTGACCTGGCGTTGAGACTTTCCGCCTCGCGCTTGCGCATCGAGACCCCTGT
>CAZWKK010000125.1:0-6105 GCA_964634855.1 uncultured Anaerolinea sp. | reverse complement strand
CCGAGGTGGATGAGGTCATCTGCTGGCTGACGGGCTATGATGCCGCCGGCCTGCAAGCGCAGATCGATGGGAGCAGCGACATGCAGACTTTTTTTGCCCAGGCGCCGGCCTATAACCCCAACAGTTCGCTCATCAAAGGGGTGGTGTGCGGCATCCGGGTGGAGAACATCGAAGACCCGTTCACACAAAAGGTCCGATACCTGGACAAGCTCATCGACGAGTTGGCCCAGGGCAAAAAGATGGAAAAGATCCTGCGCCAGCCTTCGGTTTAAATATATTGATCTAGTAATAATCCTTGGAAAATTCGCAGAGGGTTTAAGATTGATATAAAGTAAAATTGGGGGATAAATAACTAAAAGGGTCGGTAATAAGGATGAATCAATCTAAAAAGGTTTTTGCTCCTTTTTTAAAAGGCACCATTGTTCCTTCATTATTTTTGTTTCTATTCGGATGGGGCTTTAGTTTTCTGGTCAGCAATCTTATCTGGGCCAGGGACCTCAAACCAATACCACCAGTTCAATTATTGGTCTCTCTCTTTTTGCCGATCATAATTATTATCATAAGCTGGTTATCGATCAAAAAATCCAATGGCAAAACCTTCTCCTTACATTTTTTCTTCATCATATTTCTGGTCATATCAATTGTAAATATTCTCCTCGTCCATTTTCTTCACATTCAAATTTATGGAGATTTTGATCAACTTCCATCTGAAATATCATCAAATGTTGTTTTCCCAAGGTGGCTTGTTGGGTCAAGTTTTTTAAATTTCACTTACCATTTCATTATTCAACCAATCAAGGCTAGTTTTCAAACTGCAGCATTTGTACGATTAAGTGGCAGCTTTTTAATGTTAGGGTTTTCAATAATCCTGTTATTAAAATCCCCGAATCGATTAAGTGTTATTTTGCCATTACTTTCCCCGATTTGGTTTCTCTTCTTCAGTGGTTATAACGAATACTATCCATTTATCGCTGAATTCTTTCTCCTATCCCTATTGCTTCTATCCACAGATAAATTGGTAAAGATTCACCCAATATTAATCGGTATCTTTGCTTCGCTAATTATGTTGCTTTACGTTGGCTTTGTGCCACTTGGTCTATTTTTGATATTCGTTTTGTTTGTAAAGAAAGGCGCAAGAGCAGGAATCACTGCATTTTTTGCTGCCCTGTGCGCAACAGTATGGCTGGTTTTGATATTCTGGCCAAATACCTTCATTAGCTTTTTCCCGGCATATTACTCTTCATTGAATATCAAAAGCTCTGATCTTTACCCTGGGTTATTGATGGCCCATTTACCTTTTTTTAAAGTGAGTTATGCATTCTCTCTGGATAATTTGACCAGAATCTTCAACCAATACTATTGGGCAGGTGGACCTGGAAGCTTAATCATCATGGTTCTCTTTGGACTAAAAAAGAATATTTTCTCCAAGGTAAACCTGATAAATAATAATATCCTCTTTTTATCCCTTTTTTTGATCTGGCAAATATTCTACTTTATATTTATGGTTCCTCGGCTTGGCCCTTATCAGGATATAGATCTGTTCTTTTCCGTTTACCTCACCATCAGCTTCATGGCAGGTTTTCTTGCTGACCTACATTTTGAATCAATGCAAAATCCAGACTCTACCCTATCAAAACACCAGGTTATTTCATTCTTTATCGGAAATTCTTC
Source organism: uncultured Anaerolinea sp. (assembly GCA_964634855.1). Lineage (GTDB taxonomy): Bacteria > Chloroflexota > Anaerolineae > Anaerolineales > Anaerolineaceae > UBA6107. Next base: position 4,434 of record CAZWKK010000125.1, on the reverse strand, counting down.
TTTTCTCATTCTCTATTTCTGCTTCCTTGGGATCCCATATTTTAAGTAACAATGTTCCCTACCAGCATTTAATATTTAGCCAAATTCAAATTACTACTTTTAAGAATGACCTTGCATTAGAAAATCCTCTTTATTTGGACTAAAATAGTCTAATATTAGGAGTAACCTTATGGGATATATCGTTGATTTTGTAAATGTTTCAGAACAAGGGTTGGAAACCTCCCCTGTGGCCAGCACCCTGGCTGGCCTGCGTGCCATTGAGGCGCGTTACTATAAGACCAAATACAACCACGATTTCACTGTGACCCCCGCCAGCGAAGACCCGGCCACACTGGAATATGTGAACAACATCCTCAGCAAAGAGCGCGGGCTGATCATTGGGTCAAAGCCGCTGGAAACATCTTCTTTCACGGTTGAGAACCTGCGTATGGCCTACGTGTTCTACGAAAGTGGCCTGAGCATTAACGTGATGTACAACCTGGAAGACCCCAAGAAGCGTGCGGTGGGCTTTAAGCTCTCTGAGGGCATGGACGTGCCAGCGGAACTGGCCGAGAAGTTCAAATTTGCCCGCCAGAAATCCAGCCTGGCCGGTGTGATCCGCGGCTCGTTCTTCGTCATCAAAGGCGAATACTAGGCGCCGCTCCAAAGTGACCACCCTATATAATGAAGAGACCAGATGCCCGGCGAGCTGCTCCCCGCTGAGACGATCTTGAGCGAGCTGGCCACCGCCCCCGTACGGCTGAAGGAACTGGCGGCGGGTGTGATGCCATCTCTGTTGGAGCGACCTCCTGCCGCTGACGAGTGGTCCGCAGGCCAGGTACTGGCACATCTGCGCGCCTGCGCGGATGTGTGGGGCGAGCGCTACATGCTGCCCATCCTCCAGCAAGATGTGCCGACGATCAAAGCCATCAACCCGCGCACCTGGATCCTCAGCACAGATTACCTACAACTAGACTTTCAACCCTCGCTGCTGGCTTTTACAGAACAACGTCACAGGCTGCTGGCAGTTCTCAATGCGTTAACCCCGGCCGATTGGCAGCGCGGCAATACGCTCATCGGGGCGGGCAAGCCGCTGCAGCAGACCCTGCACCTGCACGCTGACCGCATGGTGCGCCATGAACGTACCCATCTGAAGCAGATCGAACGAACGCTCAAAGGCCTGCAAGACACGTATAATTAACGGGTCTTTCATACTTTGCTCAAAGGACCCGGCATGCCCTCCTCATTCTTCGAACGCGGCGCTCGCGCCTCTCTGCCCGTGATCCAATTTTTACAAACCCGTATGCCCCTGCCATTTGCCAACCGCATGATGAAGAAAAGCGCTGCCTCTGTGCGCCTGAGCGCCGAAGTGAAACACACATCGGTGGGGATGAATGGCGTCGCGGCTGAATGGATCGAACTGCAATCCGGCTCCTCAGAACAGGTGCTGCTCTATTTTCATGGCGGCGGCTTTGTGTTTGGACTCAGCTCATTACACCTGCAGATGGCAGCCTATCTGGCCAAAAGATCCGGTCTGCGCGTGCTGATGGTCGATTACCTTCTTGCACCGGATGCCCCCTTCCCGGCAGCGCTGGAAGATTGTTATAACGCTTACCAATGGCTGCTCGCGCAGGGAGTTGAACCAAAGAACATCGTCCTGGGCGGCGATTCAGCGGGCGGCAACCTGGTGCTCACTCTTTTAATGAAGCTGCGCGATGCCAACCTTCCCCTGCCTGCCGCGGCCGCCTGCCTTTCTCCTGTAACCGATTTGAGCGATGAAAAGACGCTTGACCCCGGCATTCACGACCCGGTTCTCTCCCCGGAAATCATGCATTTCTACAACAACGCCTACCTGGCGGACAACGATCCGCATGATCCGTTGATCTCGCCGGTCTATGGCGACCTGCACGGATTCCCGCCTCTGCTGATCCACGTGGGTGAAGACGAGTTGCTGCGCGGAGACGCCATCCGCATTGCCGCCCTGGCTGAATCTGCCGGGGTGGAGGTGCAGCTAAAAGTTTTTCCGCGCATGTGGCACGTCTGGCAGCTCACCCTGGCACTGCCGCAGGCTACTGAATCACTGGATGAGATCGCCCGGTTCTTTTCAGCCAGGCTTAAATCAACGCAAGTTTCTCAATAGAGGGAGATCAACATGGAGCGCTTTGTCGTTCTGCTGCGCGGCATCAACGTGGGGGGCAAGAACAAGATCGCCATGGCTGACCTGAAGCAGGTGCTCGTGGAAGCTGGCTTCGCCGGTGTGAGCACCTACATCCAGAGCGGCAATCTGCTCCTGAGCTCGCCGTTGAATGCTGATGAAGTGGGCGCACGCATCGAAGCGCTGCTGCCGCAAAAGTTCCGTCTGGATGGACCCATTGCCCGGGTGGTGGCCTTTGACCAGCAAACTTACCGCCACATCATCCAGCAGGCTCCCCCAGAGTTCGGCTTTGATGCCAGCGGCTACCGCTGCAATGTGCTTTTCCTCATGAATTACAGCGCCAGTGAAGCAATGGAGCAGGTGGAAACGCGCGAGGGGGTAGATGAGGTCTGGCAAGGGAATGGGGTACTCTACTTCCGCAACTCCATGGCCAACGCGTCCAAAAGCCGTTTGAGCAAGATCGTGCAGCGGCCGTTTTATCAGTACGTGACCATCCGCAACTGGAACACGGCGACAAAACTATTGGCGCTGCTGGATGGAACAGAAAAATAGCTCTACCAAATACGAACTGCCTTCCGCATATGGAAGGCAGTTTTTGTTTTGCGTAATTATTATGATTTTGCTTCGGCTGGTTCAGCTTCAATGGCCGGTTGCGCCCAGTAATAGCCCAAAATCACCAGTCCGCCTACCGGTACCAGCAAGAAAAACAGCCACCAAGGGCTCTTGCCCACATCGCGCAGACGGCGCGCACCCACTGCCAGAAACGGCAACAGAATGAGCACGCCAAACACAGAGGCAACGGTCTCGCTCAGATAAGTGAGAGCAGAGGTCACCAGGGTGACGGCCAGGGCAAACCACCAGAACTCTGGCCGCGAGGCGCGCCCGTTGAATTCGGCATACTTGATCATACATACCCGGATCGCCTCAAAGAAGGTCAGCGGGGCAGTATTTGCTGCGGGATCCATGTTTAACTCCTTGCGCCACCGCTTATAGGTGGCTCTCACAGAATTCCACCAGGAGGGAGACTCCGGGGTTGTTTCATTATCAGCGGCTTGAGGGTTGCCCGCAACTACGGAATTCCCCAGTTTAAGCATCAGCTCGGTTCTGGAACTGACCTGTAATTTGGTATAGATGTTCTTTAAATGAAACTCTACGGTATTCTGCGTGATATGCAGGGCAGCCGCAATCTGCTTGTTGCTTTTCCCCTGCACCAGCAGCCCTGCCACTTCTTGTTCTCGATTGCTCAATAAAGAATATGCGTCCATCCACGGCCTATGGTCTTTCTCTAATAAAGCGGAAGCGGATCTGCCCGCACCCGGTGAACCTTCATTTTAGTAGGTCTTGCAAGAGAATACCAGCCCCGGAAAGTGGTGGGAGAGAGCCGCTTCTATGGCATAATGAACAAACTTGAGTATTTAGCAAGATTTGGAGTCTAAACTATGGAAGTCAACCAGGGCGAAATTTACTGGCTCACCCCCGCTGATGCTGACGGCGCAACCGATGGCATTGCCCACCCACACGTGGTGATCCAGGACGACGTGCTCAACCACAGCCGCCTCCAAACGGTGGTGGTGTGCGCTCTTTCCACCAACCTCAAACGCGCCAACCTGCCCGGCAACGTTCTGCTCGATCCCGGCGAGGGTAGACTGCCCAAACAGAGCATTGTGCTAGTCTCGCAGGTCTCTACAGTGAACAAAGCAGACCTGGGCGAATGCATCGGCACTCTCAGCCGGGAACGCGTTCAACAAATACTGGCCGGGATGCGCCTCTTGCAACGCATGGCCGGCCAGTAGAACATCACAGGCGATGCCCTTTGACCTAATTTGACATGCCCTTTTGAATCCGCTATGATATTCACATGAAAACAAACCCCCTCACCCCACAAGAGATCAGCGCGCTGTTGGCCACCCTTCAAGCCCGCTTTGAGAAGAACCCTCAGCGCCACCCCGGCTTAAGCTGGCCAGATGTGTTGGCCCGCCTGCAGGCTGCCCCACAAGTGCTGTCCACTCTGCTGCAGATGGAACTGAGCGGCGGCGAACCAGACGTGGTGGGCCACGAAGAGATCAGCGGGGCGTATTTATTTATGGATTGCTCGCCTGAGACCCCCGCCGAGCGGCGCAACCTGTGCTACGACCGCGCCGCCCTCGATGCACGCAAAGCCAACAAACCCGCCTCCAGCGCCATGGAAACAGCCGAAGCCTGGGGCGCCACCCTGTTGGATGAAGAGCAATACCGCCACCTGCAGAGCCTGGGCGAGTTTGACCTCAAGACCTCCAGTTGGCTGCTCACCCCCGCCAGCG
>CAZWKK010000124.1:0-6116 GCA_964634855.1 uncultured Anaerolinea sp. | reverse complement strand
GAGCCGGTCTTATTTATTTTCCATGATCATTTTTACAAATTCATCCACCACACTTGGGTCAAAGTGGGTGCCCGCCTGGTTGATGATGTGGGCCATGGCCTCTTTACGCTGCCAGGCCGGACGGTAAGGCCGGTCTGATGTAAGCGCGTCCCAAACATCAATGATCGAAAAGATGCGTGCCGCCAGGGGGATCTGCTCACCCTCCAGGCCGCGCGGATAGCCGCTGCCATCCCACCATTCGTGGTGACAATAGGGGATATCAATGGATTCACGGAAGTCTTTGATCTGCGAGAGCATCTCATAGGCATAGGTGGGGTGTTTCTGCATGATCACCCAATCATCACCGGTCAGTTTGCCCTGTTTGAGCAAGATGGTATCGGGTACACCCAGCTTGCCAATATCGTGCAACAATGCGCCGCGGCGGAGGATTTCCATCTGATCTTCAGGGATGCCCATGCGTCTGGCCAGTTTTACTGCCAGGTTGGCAATGCGCACCGAATGACCCTGAGTTTCTTTATCGCGTAGTTCGAGTGCCAATGCCCAGCCTTCCAGGGTGGAATTGTAGGCATGTTTCAACTCGTTGGCTTGCTGGCGTGTTTTTTCAAAAAGGGTGGTTCGCTGTAAGGCACTGGCTGTCAGGTCACTGATTGCACGCAGCAGACGCAGGTCATTTTCTGAGAAGGCGTGCCTGGCGCCAATAACCACTGCACCGATGGTAAAGCCACTGGTGATGAGAGGCACACCGGCCACGGATTTAAAGCCTTCCAACAATTCAGGGTAAAGAATGTATGGGTCTTTACTGGCATCGGTATTCAGGTAGGGCTGCCCCGTTTTCATCAGGTGACCGCTCAATCCTTGTCCGGCCGAGACTGCTCTGGATTCCAAGAATTTCCAATCTCCGGTAGCCTTGATCATGGCATTAGAAGATTCGTCAACATCGATGATCTCAATAAAGACGCCATCCGCTTTAAGGATATCCACCAGCTTCAAGATAGCGATGGAAAGCACCTCTTCGCGATTATTGTTGATGCGATACGCCTCGCCCATTTCGGCAATAACTTCCAGTTCGTGCTCACGCTGCTTGCGATTGGTAATATCCACTGCTGTACCAATAACCGCTGGCTGATTCTCCAGTGTGATGGCCGAAAGATAAAGATCAATGATCCGCTTCTCACCATTTCGAGTGGTAATGGTGCGTTCCAACCGCTCTGGCAATGGATTTTGACCTGCAGGGGTCTCAGTATCATTTAGGTTTTGGTCGTAGGCAGCTGAATTTAGAGAATCTTCTGCCACCGTCTTCAACAATTCTGAATTTGTGTAGCCGGTGATCTGACACCAGGTTGGGTTCACATAAACATATTTGCCGTCTTGATGGATGAATACCCCGGCTGCAGTGTTTTCTGCCAGGGTGCGGAACTTCTCTTCGCTTTCAATTATGACCTTGGCGGCCTGTTTTTGAGCGGTGATATCTCTGACAAAAGAGACTAAAACCGGAACACCTTCCACGGTGGTCTGGCGAATGCTTATCTCAGCTGGAAATTCAATCCCGCTCTTACGAAGGTTGGGAATATCACGAATGAAGTGACTATCTTTGTTATCCCAATTGGAGAAATCCAGGATCTCAGAAATATAATCTGCACAGATCAGGTCAGAGAAGTTTAAGCTCAAGATCTCATTTCTGCTATAGCCATACAAACTGGTGGCGACATCGTTACAATCTGTGATGGTACCATCCAGCTTGGCGGTGAAGATCGCATCTGTGGAAGCCTCAACCAAAAGTTGATTGCGTTTTTGGCTGGTGCGCAATGCCTGTTCAGAGCGCTTGCGCTCAATTGCCATGGCTACCTGGGTCGAGACAAAACCGAGTATCTGCTCATCTCGTTCACTGTAACGAATACCGGGTGAATACGTCTGGGCACCCATCATGCCAATGGTATTGCCCTGTACTTTTAGCGGTACGCCGATCCAGTCTACTGAGGGTGTGCCAATTGAAACCACCTCGCCGCTTTCTACCAATTTCTCAAACGCTTCAGGGTTCACCAGGGCGGTTTTCCCTGTACGCAAAACATACTCGGTTAACCCTTTTCCGGGTTTGTATGGCTCAGGTTGAGGGTCATATTCATCTACATAATAAGGGAAGCTGATCAGATTCTCTTCAGAATCATATAGGGCAATAAAGAAGTTCTCAACCGGCATCAAGTTCTTTAGAATATTGTGAATCGATCTATACAGTGATTGTAGATTATCAGATTCATTGGCAGAGAGCGAGATCTTGAAGATGATCTCCTGGACCTTCTCTGAAAGGTTCTTTTCGGTAATATCTTCACCCAGGCTGGCAATACCGCTGATCTGTCCGCTGGAATCTCGCAAAATGGTATTGTTCCAGCTGATCAAACGTTGATTGCCGTTTTTGCATAGCACAGCATTCTCGTTGTGTAGAGGAATATTGCCATTTAACGCACTTTCGATGAGGATTTTGCGCAGCATCACCCGCTGATCCAAGGGGACGCATTTACTGACCCAATCCTGATTGGCTATCTCTTCTTTTTCCCACCCAGAGATCTCTGAAAAATACGAGTTGCTAAACATGACTCTGCCATTAACATCCAATATGAGAGCCACTAATTTAATATTTTCCATCAGCTCACGTAAGCGATTTTCAGATTCCAGTTCCGCCTTTTGAGCCAATTTTTGGTTGGTAATGTCTTCGCCTATGGATTGATATTCCAAGAATTGACCGTCATTGTCTTTTATGGCGATGGTCTTCCAGCGATACCAATGGTCTACATTATTCGAAGCATGGATGGTAAATTCATTGTCGATCGGTTCCATCATGGGAGTGACAAGTGAAAGTAAGCGGTCGATCAGGTGATGGCCCGCACCAACGATCTTGTCACTTAATTTATATCCGATCAGTTCATCGGTACTGAGTTTTACAAACTTACAAAAAGCCGCGTTGGTAAACGTTACGGTTGAATCCGGCTGAAAGCGCACGATCATTTCCGGGTTATCTTCCACGATCGCCCGGTAGCGAGCCTCGCTTTCCCGCAAGGCTTGTTCAGCCATCACACGTTGGCGGATGTCGCGGGCGATCACCACATAAGCATGCACTTCATTTTGTGCTCCGCGTATGGTGGTAACGTTCGTTTCAATGGGGATGACCCCTTCCCTGCGGGTTTGCAAGCGAAAAACACGGCCAATGATGGGGAAGGTAGACATCAAGGTTTCAAAATTTGAATCGATCACTTTCCTTGAATCTGCATCCAAGAAATTCAGGATGTTTTCGCCCAACAATCCTTCTTCAGAATCCACACCTATCATGGAATAGAACTGTTCGTTTGCCAGAACAATATGTCCATCTTTATCCAACATAAACACTGCATCTGGTGAGGCCTCAACAAAACTCTGGTAACGAGATTCGCTTTCCCACAAAGCGTCTTGTGTTTGTCTTTGTTGGGTAACATCCAGCATCCAACCAGAGATCAGATCAATGTGGTTCGCCTGATCAACAATCCGTTGACCCTGTTCCTGCACCCAACGGACTTCTCCAGAAGAATGGCGAATTCGATAAACAACCTGATAATCACTATTCGAATCGATCGCTTCCTGGATCTTCTGGAACACGCCTCCTCGGTCATCAGTAGCCATCAGACGACGAAATGAGTTCATGTTGTTGGAAACCAATTGATTGATGGAAAAACCCGTCAGTTCTTCGGCGCGATTCTTTATTGATACAAGATCAAAAGGTGATTGAATTTTGCAGGTAAATGATAACCAGGGAATCTGACCAGCCTGCGGGTATTCAGTTTGCGAGCTGGCAATCTCTCTAAAAACCTGTTCCTGAAATTGGCTGGTATCTAACAAGACCATTCTGGCTTTTTCACCATGCCAGAAAAGGTCAAAAACAGTGGTTACAACAATGCTTTGAGAATTCTCGTCGTCCAGTTTCTTAATGCCGCCATTGGGTTTTCCCTCAATTTTCACCCATTCGATCTGGTTCTTTTCACGCAACTGAAAACGCTGAGCACTTTTAGGGCTGGAAAACAACACCAGGCCAGATTCATTCACAATAATATAAGAGACACCTTTTCTAGAAGATTGGCCTCCGGGTTTTTGTGAAACATACTTTTGGGAAAAGTCTGTGCCTGACATTGAAAGTAATTATATAGTTAACTTGTGTTTGCTGCTACCTGATTCTTCCCTCTGTTTTTTGCCAAATAAAGGGCTTTATCCGCTTCCTTAATCAATTTTTCCATATTATCGATCGCTGGTGTAACCTCAGCGACCCCAATGCTAACGGTTAATTTGATCTGTTTTTCGCGGGTTCGAATTGAATGGGTAGCAACGAAGCGACAGATCCGCTCAGCCGTTATTAATGAGGAAGCAAGATCGCATTCCTCTAGAACCACAACAAACTCTTCTCCGCCATATCGTGCCAGAAGATCTATTTCGCGAATGTTGGACTTCACTTGCTCAACAAAGCCTTTCAGCACTTCATCCCCAATATCATGGCCGAATTGATCGTTAATCGTCTTAAAATCATCCAGATCAAGCATTAAGACAGACATCTTGCGATTCAACCGCTTAACTGACTTGAACAGATTTGTGGTGTTGTCGATCAGCCCTCTTCGGTTATAGACCCCGGTTAACTCATCTGTCACTGCCAGACGCTGAACCTTTGAGAGCAAAGTGGCATTTTCAAAGGCGGCAGAGAGCTGACCACCAAAGGTCTCACCCGCTTTTTGATCAATTTCCATTAATTCATCACCGTAAACATTAAGAACACCTACGGTTCTATTTTCAGAAAGTAATGGCACCAACAAAGCCTTAGATTTTCCACTAATCCCCAGGATCTCAAAGACACGGTGCATAAAAGGCCCCAGTTCAGAGGGCAGTATCTTATAAAAAAGCCCGGCAATATCAGGCGCAAAAACAGACTTTTTTTGGATAATGACCTGATCATATTCTGGAATGTGATCTACCTTGAATTTATCGTACAGGTATTCATGGTCCAATTTTTGCATAAATGCTACCAGATCGCTCTGCCGAGATGAATATTCCAAGCGAATATGAGTCATATCAACATCGAGCAAAAAGACCATACTGTGTATATGAAGCTTTTCCAGACCTTCGCCCATCGTCTCCATCACCCCTTTTGGTCCTGCAGAACTGTTTAATGAAGCCGCCACCTGGCTTAAAGAGTTGAGTAATTCGTTGGCGTGGGAATACTGTTGTGTCAGGTTTTGCTCAGACTCTAACATCATGGTCTTTTGAATGGCAGTAGCAAGCTGGTTAGCCGCAAAACCGCCAATCGCCAGGTCATCTTCTGAGATCTGCTCGCGGTGGTTGAACCCCAGGTAGATAACCCCAAATGGATCTTCTTCTACCCACATTGGGAGTGCCAATATATAGCCATCGGTAAACAATCTGCTGACCATTTGGTTGATCTCAGTCGTTTCCTGACCATTCTTTAAGATCATTGCTTGTTTCTGCGTGAGCACATATTCAGATAAGGTTGACCAACCAGCTGAAGTAACCTTGGGAAAATCGGGGGCAATTCCATCTCCCTGAGCTGATAAGCAAAAAGCAATTCGCTTTTCCGCATCCCATTGGGAGATAAAAATCGAATTCGCATTAAATAATTTGAGCAAGGGGTTCACAACCCGACTGGTCACTTCGTTCACATTGTTGGAGACCAACACCGATCTTGTCAATTCGGTGATCTGAGTGATCTTGCGCAGGTGTTGTTCAACTTCTTGATGCAAGCGGGCATTTTCTATGGCAATCGCTGCCTGATCTGCGAATAATTTCAGGTTGACGGCATCAGACGCACTAAAATATCCAGGAATCTCACTATCACAATTTATAAAGCCAAACACTTCCCCATTGACCACAATGGGAGCCCCGATATACGATTTGATCCAAATTGCCTCGGGAATGCTCACCCATTGGGGATTGTTTTTCGTCTCAACGATCAGACATTCCTTTTTCGTTTTGATCATTTGGGCTAAATTCTGAAACTTGGCAGCTTCCATCACCCTTGAGTGTAAGAGTTCACTGATACCCAGTTTTTCATATCCTCTGCTGGCGATGACACGCATCTTCGTCCCTTCCAG
>CAZWKK010000123.1:1378-6122 GCA_964634855.1 uncultured Anaerolinea sp. | reverse complement strand
CAATTCTGGAAAAGTTTTAGTTTAGCAAAGTGTTACCGCGGTTACGATTGATGGGACGAATATTATAGAGGCACGATATATCTTGCCCCTACCGATTGAGGAAAGGGTTGTGCTTTTTGAAATCATAAACAAAATTGTGAAATCAAAGTGTTACCTTGGTTACGCTTTGAGCAGACAAACAAAAAGGGGCGATACTTGAATCGCCCCTACGGGATCTTACGGAGATTTATTTTGGGAAGCTTAGTTCCGGTCGAGTCTGGCACGGATGAGGCGGAGCAGTTCTTCCAGCAGGTCAACGGTGTCTTCAGCGTTGCCGCGGCTGACCAGGGTATCTGCGATCTCATCGAGGGCTTCGTCTCTGCCGTAGTCATCCAGCTCGGTCATGGTGGCCACAAAGCGGCGCATGGTGCGGGCGGCCTGGCGACCCGGCTCGGGCAGGATGGGGGTTCCCGGGCGGTGTTCTTTGGGCTGAGCTGCCGGGGCGGTGTTGGCGATCTCGGCGACCTCATCTGAGGTCAACTGGTTCTGGATGGCCAGACGGATCATGCGTTCCCACTGATCACGCGGGGTGGCCAGTACTTCGCGCAGCACGCGTTCTGAGAGGCGGTAGCGGTCGGCAATATCCAGTTGGGCGGAGGGGAGCTGCAAAATGTTGAGGAGCTGCACCATGCGCGGACGGGTGAGCTGCATGATGGGCATGAGGCGTTCCCACAGGCCGTTGGGCATGCGCTGATTGCGTGCCTGGCGGAAGAAGTCGTAATCGTCGGTCACGTCCGGGCTGGGGGTTATCTGCATATCGGCCAGGATCAGGCTGGCAACTTCACAGGCCTGTTCCACTGCCGAGGGCGGCTCGGCGTGGCGGTTCTCCAACACCTGGCGCTGACGGGTGGGATGCTCCACCACTTCCACGCGCAGCAGCGGCTCGTCTTGCTCACCGGAAGAGGCGTATTGAAGGCAGGCTGCCCAGAAGCGGCGCTCGCCCGTCTCGATCTGAAAGATGTATTCGCCTTTGTCATCGCTGGCCCAGGAGCCGGTGATGGATTTGATCTGACCATGCGCGTTAAAGGAAGAGCCCATGGCCAAGAGCCGATCCACCTCTTCGCGGCTGCCGGCGTCATTTTGCGCCATGTCCAGCCATTCCAGCGCGGCCTGATAGCAATTGATCTTGCCGGAGAAGAACGCCTGGCGGATGGCGGGGGGCAGCAGACGGCGCGGCTGAAAGCGGTCGGGGCGCATCTGGCTGGGCTTAATCCGCTCAATTCTCTCCACCTGTGGCGTGTCTACATTTTCTGACAGCATATCTGGCACGCGGATCTTGGCGGGCTCAGAGGGATTGTTGGAAAGATCATCGAAAGCGCTGAATCGTTTACGAGCGGGCATAGGGGGTTCTCCAAACTAAACAGAAAGACGGCTGGCTGCCAGCTTCCTTGTTTCGTGTAAAACGGCTTCCACCAGGCCAGCGTATTCCTGCGTGGGGCGGGAACTGGAGGCGATGGATTCGGCGCTGTGGTTGCGCGGCGGACGGTAGGTGAAAACATCCATGTGGCTGGAATGGGCGTAAGCCAGGTCAGAAGATTTGTGGATGGGCGGCAGCATCATGGATTTGTAGCGCTGCTGCAGCTCGGTGAGGATCTCCTGGGCTTCGCTGCGGGCTTCTTCGCAGAGGGTGGGCAGGTAGCCGAAGATCTTCAGTTCAGGGCGGAAGTGGGTCTTGATCTGATCGATGGTACGCTGCAGCTCGATGAGACCCGAGACGCCCAGGTAACTGGTCTCCACCGGGATGAGCACCAGGTCTGCTGCTACCAGGGCATTGATGAGCAGATCGCCCGTGTTCGGCGGGGTATCGATGACGATGTAGGCAAACTCTTTTTGTACAGCGGTCAGCGCCTTTTGCAGGCGAGTCTCGTTGGCCATCAGGGTGGGCAGCTCGCGGGCGGCTTTGATCATCGATGCGCGGTCGGAGGGGACGTAGAAGAGATTGGGGTGATGTTCGCTGCGCTGGATCATGCGCTGAACGGCAGGCGGGGGCGTTTCAATTAATAAGGAAGAAAGGTTGCTGGGGAAGATCTCTTTGTGCTTGTCAAAAGAGACGGCCAGCAGGGCATGCCCCTGCGGGTCCATATCCACCAGCAGCACACGGCCGCCAGGGCCGGTGGTTCCTTCCAGACGGAGGGCAAGACCGGCAGCCAGGTTGACGGCGGTGGTGGTTTTGCCAACCCCTCCCTTTTCGTTCGCAATTGTGATGATTACGGCCATAATTACTCTTTCTGGACCTGGTTCTGGTTATAATTGTGCCAGGTCACACAAATTATTGATTAATTCCCATTATTATATATCGCCAATCAAATATTAGCATATAACGCTTGTAAATTCAACAGAATTATGCTAAATTAGGTATCAAATCAGAGAAGTTAGCGTAATTCTATTGCTTCTGATTCTGATTCGTGCCATAATAGTCATAGCTCAGGAGGCATGATACCGTGGTTGATTCATTTAATGATACTGAATGGCGGCTCGTCCGCCTGGACCGGCTGGGGTTGAAGGAAGATCCCTTCAAGCTCTCGGCTGATCCGCGCTATCTTTACCTCGGGCCTGAGCATTTGGCGGTGTACCGGCAGGCGCAGGGCGTCATTGCCCGTCGGCGCGGCTTAGCCCTCATCAGTGGCGACATGGGTATGGGTAAGAGTTCCCTGGCCCGGCGTATCTATGATGTGTACGCCTCCGAACAGAACATGGACATCTGTTACATCCACACCGCCGCATTCAAATCGGCCATGGATGCAGCCAGGCAGATCTCGAACAGCCTCAATGTTCCCTTGCAGCGTTCATTTCAGCGCCAGATGGAAGGCCTGGAGAAGTTCATGGCCAACGCCTACACCAACGACCGCAATGTGGTGGTGCTGCTGGACGATGCCCAGTTGATGGACCCTGAGGCTCTGGAAGTACTGCACCGATTATATAACTTTGATTATGACTCCAAAGTCGTCCAGGTGGTAGCGTTTGGGCAGTCAGAAATGACATCCGTTTTTGAGACCAATAAATCGGTCAATGCGCGCGTCTTTGTGCGGCTCGCTTTGCCCCCCCTCACCCTTTCTAGCGCACTGCAGATGGTGCTCTTCCGCCTGCGTGTGGCCGGTCGGGCCGAGCCCATGATCAACGACGACGCCTTTGAAGTATTGTACGAGAAATCTCAGGGTGTGCCGCGCGAGATCATCCGCCTGTGCGCCCTCTCCACCGATCGCCTGCTGCAAAGCGACGAATCGATGATCAGCGTAGAAATTGCCAATGAGGTGAACTAACTATGGCATCCAGCCCGAATTCCACCCGTAACGCCTGGGTGCAGTTGTACGAAGCCCGGCGCGTTCCCAACGAGAAAGAATCGCGCACACCTGGGCGTCCACCAGGTGTAGTGCCGCGCCGCAAGGTGGGGCTCACTTTATCGCACGGCGAGATCGCCGAAATTGAAGTATGGCAAAAACGCTTTTCCAACCTGTTACACCGCAGTGTTTCTGCCGGTGAAACGGTGGGTATCCTTACCCGCATCTGCTCGGCACGCTTTGCCCGCATGGGCGATGAGAAAGATATCAAGGCGTTGGCGCAATTGGTAGAGGCGCTGGTGACCGATGAAAAGAAATGAATTATTTCTACCAAAAACAATTAAGTTTACGGTAGAAATAATTAGCACAATAAAGGCCGAAACAATGGCAGCAACAAGTGGATTTGGAAAGTCGATTTGAAAGAAATTGCTAGATTTTGGGAATAGCATTATTAGAATTATTGTTCTATAATATACCTGCCACGGGTATGATCCCTCTCATACAACGTGCAGGCCTCATCGGACCGGGGCTTGATCTCCGGTAGGGAAAAGAATGGACCATTCAATGCAAGACCCGGCACTCAACGTTCACGAATCAGGGCATAAAGAAGCCTGGCAGATGGTGTTGGGAACCCTGCAAGCCGAAATGTCGCGCGCCCTCTACGAGACCTGGGTGCAGCCGTTGAAACCCATCGGCTACAACAACCAGGTCTTTACCGTTGGCGCCATCAACACCTACGGAAAATCGTGGGTGGAAGAACGGCTGGGTGCGCGCATTACCCGCATTCTGCAAGGCCTGTACGGTGAGCAACTGACCCTGAACGTGACGGTGGCCAACAGCTTTTATAAAGAGGGAAGAGGGCAAGCCAACGACCTTGGTCTGTCTGCCACGCCTGAGATCAAGCCGGGCGCGAAATCGGAACCCAAGAAGAAGGCTTTTAGTAAACCCGAAGAGCCGGCAGACGAAATCGGCAATGAACCGCGCAATCGCAAGATGATGCTGCAGCGCGCTTACGGCAGTGAGCGGGCCAGACTCATCCAGCCCGAACGCGGCATGTTCATTACCGGCTACCTGTTCAACAGTTGGCTGCCGCTGCTGGGCCACTCAGCTTTTGCGGTGATCCTGGCGGCGCGATCCATGTGCTACTGGAACCCAATGACAGGCGAGCTGCGCAACGTGGTTGAAACTGAAATGGGCGATCTGGCCAAGCGGGCAGCCGTCTCGGTGCGAACGGTGAAGGATGTGCTGAACAATGAACTGGTGGCGCGCTACTTCTTGCGCTACCGCGTGCGCCGGGTGATGACCTCCAACGGTGTGCGTACGGCAGGCATCTCTTTGCAGGTGCGCATGGATGACCCCCTCATCCCAACCGATCAGGTGGCCGCCGGGCTGGTGGAAGAAGACGAATGGTACCTGGCCGAGTTCTC
>CAZWKK010000123.1:0-1278 GCA_964634855.1 uncultured Anaerolinea sp. | reverse complement strand
TTTTTAGAGGAGAGAGAAGAAATTTGCTGCGAGGGGTTACTCAACGACGGGCAGGTCTGAGCTGATGCCGTTGATGAGCACGTAGTTGTTCCAAACCCAACACTGGTTGCCTTCCGAGCTGGGATTGTCAATAAGGTAGAAAGTATTGCTGGCATTGCGGCCCAAGGCGGTGAGCTCAGCGCCGGTCTTCAGCACGCCGGCAAACGCCGCTGATTCTGAAGGGCCGGCCACACAGCCGATGGCGGAGATGACCGTCAGGTTCACGGTCACGGGGGTGGCTGTGGCGGTGGGGGCAGCAGTGGCCTCTGGCGTAGATGTCTCAGTGGCGGCGCTGGTTGCAGCCACAGTGGCAGTTGCATCCGTTGCAGGAGCGGCGGTCGTATCCCCGCTTTGAGGAGCTCCGGCAGGTGGAGTACCCTGCATCTGCCCTGAGGGCGGGTTGCCCTGGGTGGATGAAGTCTGACTGGTTGAACTGCACGCCGCTAAGGCCAGCGCCAGCAAGGTGACGATGATGACGATCTTGAAACTTTTCTTCATTGCAAAACTCCTGCGGTAGAAAGGTTCTACCCATCAATAAATTGTTCACTGTGCTTATATTAACCCGCCTGTGTGCAGGAAATATGCAGAAAAGAATGAAGGTTATTGAGGGATTTGCGAACGAACGTTCAGAATGAGCGGGGTATTTTAAGGAAAATCCATGGTGCGCCTGACGGTGAAATCTGCCATAATGGAACATATCAAGGGAAAAGGAGATCACAGCATGGATGATTTTCTGGGAAAGTTAAAGAGCGGCGCCAACAAGGTAGCCTTTGAAGCGGAGAAACTGGGCAAACAAGCCGAAGCCAAAGCCGATATGGAAAGCCTGCGTTTTTCTTTGCAGTCCAAGTATGCCGAACTTGGCAGGCTGTACTACAATCAGCGCGCCAGTGGCGGAGCGGCTGACCCGGCTGTGGAGGCCCTGTGCAAAGAGATCGCCGAGATGGAAGCCAAAGTGGCTGCCCGGAACGAAGAGATCCAGCACATCAGCAAGGAAACCTACGCTGAACCGGCTGCCGCTGCCACGGCCCCGGCCGCGAAATTCTGCTCCAGTTGCGGCAAAGAGATGGCCAGGGAAGCCAAATTCTGCCCGAACTGCGGCGCGAGCAATGAACAACCGATAAGTTGAGGACGGAAGTGGGGGAGGGGCTTGTATTTTGTTGTGTTGGAGCCGGGGAGGTCAAAGGCGGTGTGTCAGGGATGCAGTCTACTTACTAAAAACACATTTTCAAATTGTTTGCA
>CAZWKK010000122.1:0-6146 GCA_964634855.1 uncultured Anaerolinea sp. | reverse complement strand
GGCGGGGATATCGCCAGTGTAACCAGCCCGATGAAACTGTTCGAATACCTGGCCAGCGGTCGCGCCATCCTCACCGCGGATTTGCCCGTGCTGCGCGAGGTGTTGAGCGAATCCAATGCGGTTTTTTATCCACCTGACAACCTGGACGCCTTTTTCTCACAGTTTGATCGATTGGTCCGAGATCCATCTTTGCGCCAAAGTTTGGCCAATGCGGCCAGACAAGATGCGCGCCGTTATGCCTGGAAAGAAAGAATGCAGTCAATTCTGAGCAAGTTTTCGCACCTTAATGGAGCAAAAAAGTGACCAAAAGATTTCCCACCTGGGTGAATGATCTGCTTTATGCCTTTTTGAGCGCCACGGCCATCGCAACCCTGATGGCAGCCTTTTCAAAGGGAAATTTTTGGACAGGTTGGCTGGCTTTTGAATTTATCGCCTTGCCCGGTATTTACCTGCTTATCCAACTGTGGCGAAAACTGGGCTGTTCCCGCAACCTGGCGGCTCTGATGCTGGTGACACTTGGCATTCGTATGGCCTTGGGCATCTTCATCTTCGCCACCCTGCCCACCCTGGGATACAGTGACAACCCCATGAATCAGGCAGGTTTCGTTTATTCAGATGCATACAACCGCGATAGTGCCGCACTTGCATTGGCACAGAGTGACCAGCCGCTTTATTCTGCCTTTACCCATCCAGATATCAGCGACCAATATGGCGGCTTGCTTTTCCTCAACTCACTGTTATATCGCACCCTCAGTCCGGATGCCTCTCGCCCGTTATTACTTGCGTTGCTCTCCATGATCATAATGACAGCCGGAGTGGCCTTTTTGTGGTCAGCCGTTCAAAAACGTTGGCCTGCACGGGTGGCCCTGTATGCAGGTTGGGTGTTAGCCCTCTTCCCAGATAGCGTCTTGCTGGGAAGTTCTCAGATGCGTGAACCCATCATCATAGGGCTGGGATGTCTGGCTTTCTGGGCCATGCTTGGCTGGAAAGAAAAGCCGATGCGCGCCGGAGTTCTGAGCCTGCTTTCAATTGCCCTGATTGGCGTCTTTTCCCTCCCGGCTGGTGGAATCTATGCCGTCATTCTGCTGGGTCTCTTCCTATTGGAATGGACCATGGAACAGAAAGTGTTCAGCCGTCGCTATTTTGGTTATATCCTGTTGGCTTTGCTGGCCATCGTCACCGTTGTGGCTGGTTGGTTCTGGTTGCGAGAAACGTTGTATTATGATGCCTTCATCACCCGCACCAGCTCAGGCTGGATCACAAAATTGATCAAGGGATACGGTAAAAAATGGACCATCCCCTTTACAACCATCTATGGTCTAACCCAACCCTTGCTCCCTGCTGCCATTTTTGACCCATCCCGTCCCATCTGGACGTCAATTGCCATATACCGCAGCCTGGGATGGTGGTGCATTCTGCCATATTTCTTATATGGGCTCACCTCCACGTGGATGGCACCCAAAAAGAAAAGCACCGTTTTGTTCCACACCCTGGCATTGATCTTCGCTGCTTGGGTGCTGGTTTCTTCCATGCGGGCCGGTGGTGACCTGTGGGACAACCCGCGCTACCGCTACATGCTTCTACCTTTTATGAGCCTTGTCATTGCCTGGGCCTGTGTACGGTTCTCTGAAACTCGCAGCCCCTGGTTTTGGCGCTGGCTGGCGGTTGAAGTGGTCTTTTTGCTTTTCTTTGGAAATTTTTACCTCAACCGCTTCGTGGTGGGGGTCGGTACCCAACTCCCATTCAATACAATGGTGCTGCTCATTCTCGGACTTTCCGTGCTGATCCTGGCGGGAGGTCTGGTATTTGATCTGGTCAAACGCAAACGATCTCAGCCAAAGGAATAACTATGGATGAACAATCAAAACGCGTGCTAAAGCAATACACCCTGGATGCAGTCAGTATTTTGGAGCGCAGCCTTGAGCTGTGCAAAAGCGGACACCCCAGCTTCTACCGGGTGGCTGCGGTACAAATGCGAATTTTGCTTTGCGATACCACCTTCAGGCATGACCGGCAGGAAGACATTGCCATTGTGCCCATCCTCTTCCCGCAGCTTATGCTGCACCGTCTGGATGCGAACTTCAATCCCCGCTTGAGCGAACCCGCGGTGGACCTGACCACCTGGCTGGATTCCATGGCAGACCCGAAGACGAATCTTACCCTGCGGCAGATCATCCGGCGTGTATGTGATGTAGATGGTGGCGCCCATGTGGATTTAAAATCGCAGGCCGGCGTCTCCGACCCGGAAACTGCCCGCCTGTGGATCATTGCCATTGGGGAATACCTGGTTCCCCTGCTCAACCAGGTTCTACAAGCTTAGTTTTGCCACTCACCTACGCCCTCCCAGGCGTATTCTAGATGAGAAGCAAGCACTTTGCCGGCTTTCTTTTTTACTTTTGCATAAGCCCAGTTCATCAAATTTAGACCGCCCAACTCGCTGAGACGGCTGCCGATCTCCCTTGAACGTACGTTGCGGCATTGAATGTTGAAACTACCGCCCGGCCGTTCAGAAAGGTAATCTTCGCGAATACCGATCTGAACCAGCTCATTAACGAGGCGTTCCACCTCATTGCGGTCCCTGGATTGAAATAGTTTGGGCCCAAACAAGGAATCAAAGAATCCCATTCAAAAGCTCCTTGAGATCAATTGTGCAAATTTCACCTATCATCATACTATAATTAAGCTGAAAACCACAATAAAAATCTGGACTGACATGAACTATATCTTTCTTTCTCCTCACCTCGATGATGCCGTGCTTTCCTGCGGGGCCATCCTCCATGATCTGATCCACAAACAACACCAATCTGTAGAGGTGTGGACACTCTTCTCTGGTGATGTCCCTGCTGGCCCCCTCTCTCCATTCGCAGCCGAGTTACATCAGCGCTGGAACACTGGCCTGGAAGCTCCCAAAGCTCGCCGGGCTGAAGATAAATTGGCCTGCGAACGATTGGGTGTGGAACCTCGCCATTTAATGCTGCCAGATTGCATCTATCGGGTCCGTCAGGGCACGAACGAACCGCTCATTGCGAAAAATGATGATCTCTTTCATTTATCGCTTGAAATAGAATCCGCTCTCGTTGAGGAACTTACGCAAAAGCTCTCCCTCACACTGCCAGCAAACAGCCGATTGGTTTTGCCGCTGGGGGTGGGAAACCATATCGATCATCTCATCACTCGAGCAGTGGGTGAAGCCCTGAGCCAGACCCCGTTTTATTACGCCGATTTTCCCTATTCAGGCAATCACCCGGAAGAGATCACTCAAAAGCTGCCAAAGGGAGCCAAATGCTTGTCCTACCCTCTGAGCAACCAATCACTGGCAGCCTGGCAATATGCGGTGGAAGCGTACACTTCTCAGATCAGCACCTTTTGGCCTTCTCTCAGCCAGATGTACCAGGCCATCCAGGCGTACGCTACCTCACCTCACGGAAATTGTCTGTGGGAAATAAATTAATCTATCCGCAAGGGGTTAGAAAATAGGTAGATTGTGCTATACTTTTGATAATGGCCTATGAACCAAGATCCTTTATCTTTCTGGGCACGATCTCTGCAACATAGTCACTGGAAAGGGCTTCTTTTGCCCATCCTTGATGGCAGCGGCCCATTAAAAGTGATCCTGGCACAACTGATGCTCGGCGGAGCACCCTTTATGAGCCCTGGTGTGCAAAAGCAATGGCAATCTGCCGCAGAAATTCTGGAAGACGATCAAAAAAGCCGGCAGCTCAGCCGTATGATCCGTGAGGAGAAACTGGATTGAACAGCATCGAATCGATGATCGGTTTGGGAATTGTCCTCCTCGCCACCTTGTTGGTGGTGATGCTGACTGTGCGCCAAAAGCGTTTAGGAAAAGCCCCCATCTTTCGCCGCATCCCTGCTATCAGCCGATTCAAACGAGCCGCCAGCCTCTCCGTTGAAGATGGCACACGCATCCACATATCCCTTGGCAACGCCTCTCTCACCCACCCCGTCAGCGCATCTGCATTCGTCAGCCTTGAAGCCCTGCACCGTATCGGCGCCATGAGCTCTTCTGGTGACGAGCCCCCCATCGCCAGCAGTGGTGATGGCGCTTTGGCATTACTGAGCCAGGACGTTCTGCATCAGGTTGCACGCGAAACCAATAACCTTGACCTTTACAATTCAGACCACGGACAATTGGCAGGTATCAGCCCACTCTCTAATGTGGCTGGGGCCTTGCAGATCATTAACGATGAAAACGTTAAAACGAATGTACTTATCGGTAATTTTGGGTCTGAGGCGGGGCTTCTAAGCACAGCCTCTGAAGAACAAGGCGCCATGACCCTGGCTGCCAGTGATTCACTGCCTGCCCAGGCGGTCTTTTTTGCTACCACTGAAAAACCGTTGATCGGTGAAGAATTATTTGCACTTCCCGCCTATTTACAAGCTGATGCCGTTCACTGTGCCAGCCTGAAAACACAGGACATGCTGCGTGGACTGGTTGTGCTCGTCATTCTGGGTGGTGCGATCCTCAAAATACTGGGGGTACTGTGAGATCTCCGCTCGTTCCCATTATCGGATTTTTGGTCGGCCTGGTCATACTGCTGGGTTATTTCTTCCCAACCTCCGGTCTGGCTTTGATCCGCACCCCTATGCTTGATTGGGCCATCATTCTGGCTGCAACTGCCGGGCTTGTGGCAATCATCCATCTGATCTTTGGTGTTCATTGGCACCGAATGCGCGAGGCCAACAAAGATCGCACTTTCAGTATCGTTGTCATTGTGGCCTTTCTCGTCACCCTGGCTGCGGGTATCTTCTTTGGCCCCACGAACCCGACCTATCAAAAAGTAGTGACTTCGATCCAAATGCCCATTGAAGCCAGCCTGATGGCCGTTCTGGCCATTACCCTGGCTTACGCCAGCCTGAAGATCTTGCAACGGCAGCGCAATTGGATGGGATTTGTGTTTTTCGTCTCCGTGATCCTCTTTTTGCTCATCAATAGTGGCATTTTCTCATTTGCAGGCAATATCCCCATGCTGCAAACTCTTCTTTCTGGCATCAACCAGGTGCCCATTGCAGGCGCTCGCGGCATCCTTATCGGTGTTGCTTTGGGCAGCTTGCTCACCGGTATCCGCATCCTCATCGGCTGGGAAAAGCCGTATAACGGGTAACCATGGCTGAGATCATTTGCCCCATTTGTAACCGTCCCAATGATGCCAACGCAGAGCGCTGCTGGTTCTGCCAGGCGGTCTTGCCCAAGGAAGAGTCCACACCCATCAATCCAGAAGAAAACTGGCTGGATTCCTTCCGTGATGAATCCACCCCTCAGGGTGAAGAACCCGCTGCTGAACCTGCCGCTGAACCGCAACCTGGTGAAGAGGAAGTCCCCGATTGGTTGGCGCGTATCCGCACACGTGAGCAGGAACAGCGCCAACAACAGATTGACGAGAACCCTGCCGCTGATGAATCTGGGGAGGATGTCCCAGACTGGCTGCGGGAGATCCAGGCAGGAAAACCACCCGTAAGCGCTGAATCTGCCGAGCCAGAATCGGAGCCTGTCCGCCCCAAAAAGGACACTTCCAGCCTGGATAACGATGACTGGCTCAAATCCCTTTCAGATTGGAAGCAACCGGCAGAGAATATTCCCCCGGCTGAAGAAACACCTCCCGCTAAGGATGAACCGACTGAACCAGTTGCTGCATTTGCACCAGAAGCGACTCCCTTGGATGCAACCGATGCAGATTGGCTAAAAGAATTCATCCAGGAGCCACAAGCGGCAGAGGCAAAAGAAATACCTGCTCCCGTGCAGGAAGAACCAGCTGTTGAGAATGTACCTGCCTCCACAGCGCCAACCTCAGAACCCCTCTTCCCAGCTGAAGAAGAGCCTCCTCAGACCGCCATTGAAGACAGTGAACCGGATTGGTTGTCCGATTTTAAAGCCCTCAATCCTGAAGCCGATCTGGCCAGTCAGGTGATCCCACCTGCCCGCCCGGATGATGCAGTCAAACCTGCATTTGATGACAGTGCCTTAATGAACTGGATGTCTGGTCAGCAAGAGCGCGAAGAAGAAAGCACAACTGATGCCGCTGAACCTGCTGTGATACCCGAAATTCCATCGGACGAATCAACCCCTGAAGCGACCCCTGTTGAAGAAGTTGCTTCTCCCTCACTTGAAGAAAACGAAGCTGCTGAAT
>CAZWKK010000121.1:1757-6185 GCA_964634855.1 uncultured Anaerolinea sp. | reverse complement strand
CCACCGCTGCCCGTACCAGCTTCCAGCACCGTTTGGCCGGGACCAATGCCCATGACCATAAGAATCTGGGCAATATCCTTGGGGTAAAGGATCTGGGTTGCTCGTGGCGTGTTCTTGATGAGATCTGGCAAAGAAGGTTGCAACAGAAAAAAGGAACTGCCCATGTGGCTGAAGATCTGCGTACCCCAGGCAAGACCGATCAGGTCAGAGTGTTTGACCACACCCCGATGGGTGTGAAGCTCTTTGCCAGCTTCTAACTTAAAAATGTAGCTTTTAAAGCTGACGCCCACCAACTGTACGAGGTCGCCTTCTTGCACGGTGATGCCCGAGATATTCCAGCTCAATGCTTGCTCCTTGGTTTATTTTTTATTGGTCATTGGTTGAAAATTATTCAACCAGGAACCAAGAATGGAAAAAAGAATTGAAAAGATGATCGCAGTACCGAACTTGATCGGCCCCATGGTGATGAAATTCCAACCACGCCAGAGAGCCAGCATGTGTCCCAGCCAAAACCCTACCCATGAAAAGATCACCAATACGATGAGCTTTTTGAAATTACCTCCAAAAACAAAAAGAACCAGACAGGCTGGAATGATCGCGATCAAGCATCCAAAAAAAACAGCTGCAAAAGTCACTTGGCCCCTCCCGATCGATATGGTCTGATAATACCACTACCGAGTACAAAATCACCTTCATAGAAGACGGCAATTTGGCCTGGGGTGATATCTCTGGCGGAATCAGCCAAAACCACGTCAGCCTCGTCTTTTGTGGTCGGTGTAATTGTTGCTGGCAGGTATTGAGATTTGTAGCGGATCTTGACCTCACAATGAAGCGGACCAATAGGCGCTGTACCGGTGATCCAATTTACATTTGAAATTGAGAACTTTCCTCGACCCAATTCACTTTCTGGCCCTATGGTGATTTCGTTCATTTCAGCATTCTTGCTGACCACATACATGGGTTCCGCATATCCAGCACCAATGCCTTTGCGCTGACCAATGGTGTAATTGGCCAGACCATTATGCTGACCAACCACTGCGCCGTGAATATCGCGGATATTGCCTTCGAGCAGAGTCTCCGGGGTGTGGCGTTTGAGGAACCCTCGATATCCCTGTTTTCCAACAAAGCAAAGATCTTGAGAGTCATGCTTCTCAGCCACGGGCAAATTGAACTCACGAGCGAGTTCTCGTACCTTGGGTTTTATCAATTCGCCCAATGGGAAAATTGAATGAGAGAGCTTCTCCTGGGTTAACCCGGAAAGTACGTAAGATTGATCTTTGGAGGAATCTACTCCTTTCCGTAATCGGTAGATACCGTCAATTGCTTCAACCCGCGCATAATGCCCTGTGGCGATGTAATCAGCTCCGGAATCCAAGATTCGGTTAAGGAAAAATCCCCAACGTACTTCTCGATTGCACACAAAACACGGGTTGGGTGTATTCCCCGCTTTGTATCCCTCTATGAACGAGTCCACCACGAATTTCTTGAATTCATCGCGTGCATCGATCACATAAAATGGAATTCCAATAATTGAAGCCACCTGCCTTGCCTGGTTGATGGCCTCTGGCGGACAGCAGGCATTTTCACCTTCTTCACAATCGTCCGACCACAATTTGAGCATCATCCCAGTAACATTATGCCCTGCCTGTACCAGCAAAGCCGCTGCTACAGAGCTATCAACACCGCCACTCATGGCGATGACCACATTTTTCTTCTCACTCATCGCTTATTTCCTCAATTTTGCCACGATACCCGGTAAGACCGATAAAAGTCTTTCTATATGTTCCTCAGTTGAATATTTTCCCAGAGTTATGCGTAATGATCCTTTGGCCAACTCAGGAGATAACCCGATCCCTAATAGGATATCTGAAGGTTTCGGATCTCCCACTTTGCAGGCCGACCCAGAGGAGCACGCAAACCCGGCCATATCCAGCGCGATTACCAGGTCATTGCCGCTAAGATCTTCGAAAACAAAACTGGCATGATTTGGCAAGCGATCAGTGGGATGCCCCGTCAGCCTGGCACCTGGGATCTCTTGAGTTACAAACTGAATGATCTTGTCACGAAGAATGGTCAAGCGCTTGTTTTCCGCTTCCCTGTCGCTCGCGGCCAATGACAAAGCTTTGGCAAAACCGACTATTCCCGGCACATTGTGAGTCCCAGCGCGTAAATTGTTCTCTTGCTTGCCACCGGTCATTTGCGGTGAAAGGACCAAATCTTTTTCTTTATAGAAGACCCCGACTCCCTTTGGTCCATAAAGCTTATGTCCAGAAGCTGACAGCATGCCAATGTTCTCATCTTTTGCATTTATGGTCAAATGTGCACAAGCCTGGACTGTATCGCTGTGAAATGGAACATCATATTGTAGGCAAATCTTCCCTATCTCGCTGATCGGATTGATCGTTCCGATCTCATTATTTGCATACACCACTGAAACGACAGAAACATTGTTTTTTTTGAGGGTATTTTCTAGAAATTGTAAGTCAATTTTTCCATAATTGTCTACACGCAATTTAACTAATTCGTAATCATATTCATTTTTGAGCTGTTTAGCTGTCGACGATATGGCGTGATGCTCTACCGGGCTAATGGTTATAATATTAGCGCCGTTCTGGCGTCTTTTCGCGGTGGCCGCACCACGAATTGCCAGGTTATCCCCTTCTGAGCCGCCACTGGTAAAATAGATCTCCTCTGGTCGCACGCCTAAAAGTTTGGCAACTTTTAGCCTTGCCATGTCTACGGCTGTTTCAGCTTTTTGACCAAAAAAGTGAGTGGAAGATGGGTTACCAAAATCTTCAATAAAAAATGGCGTCATCGCTTCTAGTACACGAGGATCCATGGGGGTTGTCGCAGCATAATCCAGATAAATTCTATCCATTTTCACCTTCTTATCGCGCTGATTATAGCATGGAAGACTTTGCCATTTTAATTCCTGATATAATTATTTTATCTTTACAATTTGGAGTGAATATGACGAATAAAATCGTATTTGGAACGGATGGTTGGCGCGGCGCGATTGCAGAAGATTACACTTTTGAAAATGTCCGCCGCTGCGCGCAGGGTTTTGCAGACTATCTGAACCGACACCAGAAACAGGGTCAATTTGTCGTCGTCGGTCACGATAAACGTTTCCTTTCTGAATACTTCGCCATGGCAGTTGCAGAGGTTTTGGTGGGTAATGGCTTTAAGGTCTACCTCACCGACGGCGCCACCCCAACCCCAGTGATCGCCTATGCCGTGGTTGATAAAAAAGCAGCCGGCGCTGTAAACATTACCGCCTCACATAACCCTCCCACGGATAATGGATTTAAAGTCCGCAATGAATTTGGCGGCGCAATTCCCCCCGATGAATTGAAAGAGATCGAATCATTGATCCCGCCCAGCCAAGAGATGGTGAAACGCGTCAATGGTGCTGAAGCTGAAAAGTCCGGGACTATTGTGCGCTTCGACGCTTCGATCAACTATATCGAGCACCTAAAGGACCTGATCGACCTGGAACCAATCAAGAATGCTGGCCTTAGAATCATGGTCGATGCGATGTGGGGCAACGGTGCTGGATGGTTTACCCGTTTACTTTCTGGCGGCAAAACAGAAGTGATCGAGATCCACAATACCCGTAACCCGATCTTCCCTGAAATGAAGCGTCCCGAGCCTATTCCACCCAACATCAATGTTGGTCTCAAAGCCACTGTGGATAATAAGGCAGATGTCTTGCTGATCACCGACGGCGATGCCGACCGAGTAGGTATCGGTGATGAAAACGGCGTCTTTGTTAATCAACTTCAGGTATTTGGCTTATTAGCCTACTATATGCTTGAAGTCCGTAAATTGAGAGGGCCAATCGTCAAAACCCTTTCTACCACCAGTATGCTGGAAAAATTAGGCAAGATCTACGATATTCCTGTCTATGAAACCGGTGTAGGCTTTAAATATGTAGCCCCAAAGATGCTCGAAACCGACGCATTGATTGGCGGTGAAGAATCAGGTGGCTATGCATTCAGAGGAAATGTACCTGAACGTGACGGTATTTTAGGCGGGCTGTACTTCTTGGATTTCATGGTTCGCCTCAACAAGAAACCTTCTGAATTGCTCAAGCTTCTCTTTGATAAAGTTGGCGCCCATTACTATGATCGCATTGACAGCAGTTTCTCTGGCGATCGGGCAGCTCGCGAAAAAACCATCTTGGATGCCAAACCCGCTACTATCGGTGGGCTTAAAGTCACCGGGCTGAATTCCACCGATGGATTCAAATTTGGTTTGGAAGATGGCGGCTGGTTGCTTATCCGGTTCTCGGGCACAGAACCCATCATCAGGGTCTACACTGAGACCACTCATAAAGACAAGGTTCAAGCCATCCTGCAAGATGGTTTGAAGATCGCCGGCTTGTAATTTGGAATTGTTCGATACCCACTGCCACCTGAATCATCC
>CAZWKK010000121.1:0-1657 GCA_964634855.1 uncultured Anaerolinea sp. | reverse complement strand
GATCGCCGGCTTGTAATTTGGAATTGTTCGATACCCACTGCCACCTGAATCATCCAGCATTTGCGGATGATCTTGAAACAGTATTAGAAAACGCACGTTTGGCTGGAGTTGGCAAGATCATCGTTCCTGGATGGGATGCAGACTCCAGCCAAAGAGCAATATTTCTGGCTGAGAAATTTCCGCAGCTTTATGCAGCAGTTGGGATTCACCCAACAGAATGGCAAATAGCAACAAAGCAAGAAATTGATACTATTCGCGCTTATGCCAAGCATCCGCGGGTGGTAGCCATCGGTGAAATTGGTCTGGATTATTACCATTCGCCTCTTGATAAAGCAGCGCAAAGATCATTGTTGCTTTCTATGCTAAATATCGCCGATGCCACTCAAAAGCCGGTGATCTTGCATAGCCGAGAATCGATGGAAGACATACTGGTGTTAATCAAGGAGTGGCTCAACAGCCATCAAAAGAATGGATTACCAGGTGTCTTTCATGCGTTTGAAGGAAATCTGGACCAGGCAAAAGAATCTATACAACTCGGTTTCGCTTTGGGCGTTGGTGGACCGGTGACATACAAGAATGCATCTTTGAAAAAAGAGGTGTTTTCCAAAATTCCTCTTGAAAATATTCTCCTGGAGACAGATGCTCCTTACTTATCACCTGTGCCACAACGCGGGAAACGAAATGAACCGGCTTTCCTTAGATATATCAGCCCAATTTTGGCTGAACTTTGTACAACCTCTGAAGAGGTAATCCTTTCGCAATTATTGAAGAATAGTACTAAAATGTTTTTACAGGACAGGACGAATTGATCTCAACATTTCAAATTCCTACAAATATACAGAAAGACATTGACCTGGTTGAAAACCTTATGCTCTCCCAGGCAGATAATTATCACCAGGATCTGAAATCCGCTTTGAAAGTGCTGCTTTCCTCTGGCGGAAAACGTATTCGCCCTGTGATCATTTTGTTGATCGGCGATATGCTCAAAGGAGAGAAAAAAACTCTCCTGAATTTAGCTACAGCAATTGAACTTTTACATACCGCCACATTGGTTCATGATGATTTGATCGATGGTGCTTTACTGCGCCGTGGCATTCCCACTCTAAACTCCAAATGGTCACCTGCCGCTACAGTTCTTACAGGTGATTTCCTGTTCTCTTGCTCGGCGGTTCTGGCAGCAAAAACCAACAACCTTGAAGTGATCGAGCTTTTCTCCCGCACCCTGACTGTGATCGTCAACGGCGAGATCAATCAACTTTTTACCAGCCGTTGCAATACAAGCCGTGATGATTATGAATCACGGATCTACGCAAAGACCGCTTCGCTGTTTGAAACCTCGGCAAAATCTGCTGCAATTTTGAGTGATGCAACGCCAAAGCAGATCGAAGCATTGCGAAAATTTGGCTACTCTCTTGGTATGGCATTCCAGATCATTGATGATGTATTAGATTACATCGGCGATGTAAATAAGGTTGGCAAACCGCTGGGCGGAGATCTGCGCCAGGGGCTTGTTACCCTCCCTGTTTTATATTACATTCAAAACCATTCAGATAACCCTTCCATTACTCGTTTGTTGGAAGGTAAATGCATTACAGAAGACGATGAGATCACTCAACTGGTAAAAGATATTGCCGTTTCAGATGCAATTGGCAACTCC
>CAZWKK010000120.1:0-6231 GCA_964634855.1 uncultured Anaerolinea sp. | reverse complement strand
GAAGAATGTTCAATCAGGTTGAAACCCTCTGCAATAGTAATATAAATCAAAATTAATACAAATATCTAGTAAATCTTGCTGGGTATTATTATACTCCTAAATAAGACAAAAACAGTCCGAATACGAGACAAATTCGGCACATTCTGGAGGAGAAATATGTTCATGAGTAAAAAGTGGGGTTTTGTTACCTTGATTGCTGTTGTGTTATTTGTGGCTGGTTGCAGTGGAGCGGGAAGTACTACTGTATCACCCACATCCACCACTTCTACAGAAGTTGACCTGAGTGGAATTCAGACTTATACGCTGGCAAAGCTGAATGACCTAAAAGACGCAAGCAGTACCCAAAAAGAAGCAGCATCCGCCTATTATTCACTGGCAGCGGAGTACCAATTTGATTATGCCGCTTTATGGGCTGCCAAACCTCAGGTGGTGACCCAAACGATCCAGCAGGCGAGATCTGCCTGGCTACTAGCCAGCCCCCTTTATGAACAGGTGGAAGGGATTGTGGCGGGTGTTCCGCAGTTGAGTGAATACGACGTGATTTTGGATGCGGGTGGTTCTGGGGAGTCAGATCCAGAAAGTGCGGTCCCCTTTGATCTTTCTTTACCGGATGGCCGCGTTTTGCCCAAACCGGGAAATTTGTTTGGAGTTCTAGAAACCACTCTATGGGGAACCAATCCGGCTTATAGCGTTCCTGATCTGGTAGCAGACCTAAACCAGAACAGCGTAGTTGATTTTGGCGAGTCTTTGCCAGATGCCAATGTCCTAAAAGGAGCGGCTGACCTTTTTGATGAATACGTACAAGAATTGGATGAATCTGCCAAAGCCTGGCAGCCCAGCACAAGTGACGCTTTTACTGCCCTTGTGATCATGGTGCCGACCATGAATGAATATTTTGAGTCCTGGAAGAACTCGCGATTTGTGGCGGGTGAAAGCTCCACCCAAATGGATTTCGCGGTTATCTCTCGTCTTTCTGATATTCAAGATATTCTTTCCAGTCTTGAAGTGGTTTACGCAGGAGTCCAGCCCCTGATTGCCAGCGCAGATGAAGGCCAGGCTGTCAAAATTGGGCAGGAGTTGGGTGACCTGAAAGCGTTTGTCAGCGACATTTATACCCAGGAGCAGAATGGCAAGAAATTCAGTGCAGAAGAAGCTGACCAGTTGGGGGCAGAAGCGCAAAACCGTGCCACCGCCATCACCGGGCAGATCGCGCAAATTGCTGCCACTCTGGGGATCAGCATTGAAGAATAATGGTTCAGGCATGAGAAAAAAACTTACAGGATTATTGCTGGCAATTATTTTGATCGTTTTGGTTTTCCCTGTGCCTGTTTTGGCACAGGGAAGCCTTGCGGGTTCAGGTGCAGAAGAGATCCGCAGCAGTCTATTCAATGCTCAGATCGATTTCACCAGCGATCCGAAAAGCGCTGAAAAGGCAATCAACGCTGCGGAAAAGGAATATGCCGACTCCCTTCAGAATGAGATCAAAATAGTTAGTTCGGAAGCCAATCAACGAATTCTAGATGGTTTTACTGCAATGAAAACCGCCCTCGCCACAAACGATGCGCTGGCATTCGCTTCTTTACGTTCCGAGGTTTGGACGGCAATTCTGGGGGCAAGCATGCAGATGGTGGAAACTGCGCTGGCTGAAGGCGACCTATCCACTGCCCAAAGCTGGTTACAGGTGCGCGAATTCCGCACAGCCACCCGATTTTCCCGCCCCAATTCAGACGCCACCCTGGCCTTGCAAGATCTGCAGGCAGGTAGGATCACTCAACAAGAGGCAATACAATACGTTCACGCTGACTTGTATGATACCTACCAGGCAAGGCTGAATGAAACTATGCGCGATTTAGCCGAGGCTGACAAGAAGCAATTTTCAACACGCCGCGCTGAACTGGCCGGGCTGGTAAGAGGGTATTTCCTGATATTGGCACCGGCATATTCAGATCAACGTGGGCAAGAAGCGCAAAACTCCATGATCATACATCTGGATGAACTGGTCGCCAGGGCAACACAGGGTGAATCTATTGCAAGCGAATTGGTCTCCATCCAATCAGGATTGGAGAATTTCCGTGCCGCGCCGTTGAGCTCTGCAGAACAGAGTAGACGGGCAGGACAGTTGTTGCGTTACCTCAAGTTAGTGCCCGTAGAGTATGCCCGTGGGGTTAGTGGTGGCATGGTAAGCAAAGAATTGGAGATCCAGGAAGCCATTACCTTTTACGAAGCAGCGCAGGCTGCTTTTGAAGACTTGAATGCGCAGTTGAGTTTAAATAATGCTGCCTCTACAGAATCGATCAGGGGAGAGCTTTATGGTCTGGGGCAGGCACTGGCTGATACTTCAAGCAGGACCCGGGTAGAAGATCCGAAGGTGATTCAGAAGACAGCAGATTTACTGGAGACGCAATTTTCCACGCTCATGCCGAAAGATTGGTTGCAAGCCAGTACAGGCGGTGATTTTGATGTCATCGAATCCATGCTGGACCAGATGGAGACGGCAGTACGCAGTGGTGATTACGAACTGGCCGAGTCAGCGCGGTTAGAGGCTTATGCAGTTTTGGAAAGCGGCCCGGAGGCCAAATTGAGTGTAGTTGCACCTCAGGCAAAGATCATGATCGAGGATCTCTTTTGGAATGGTCAGGGTGAAAAAAAAGGATTGGCCTATCTGCTCGCTCAGCAAGCACCGCTCACTGAGATCAAAGCCAGTCGGCAAGCGCTGAGCGCGGAGCTGAAAGCGGTACAGCCGATGTTGGAGGCGCAAAGCGCGCCGGCTGCAGTGATCGCGAACGCCGGCATCATCGTCTTTAGGGAAGGTCTGGAGGCCATTCTCATTTTAGCTTCATTATTAGCCAGCTTTAAAGGAGCTGAGAGCTTGCGCTATCGCCGCCCCATGTGGACGGGTACCATCTTGGCGTTATTGGCCACTGTACTGACATGGTTTCTGGCGCGTTCCATACTTGCTTCTCTTGCCAGGTTTGGCGAAAAATTGGAAGCTGTGGTTTCCATCATTGCAGTGGGTGTTTTGCTGCTTATCACCAACTGGTTCTTCCACAAGACCTATTGGTCGGATCACCTGGCTGGATTTCATGCCAAAAAGCGCAGTTTGCTCTCTGCTGAGGCAGGCATCACCCTGGGTCTCATCTCGCTAGGTTTTACCAGTGTCTACCGCGAGGGTTTTGAAGTGGTGCTCTTTTTACAGGCGCTGGTCTTGGAAGGCAGTTCTCAACTTGTGCTGATTGGCATTGGGCTGGGATTGGCTGTCACTTTGCTGATCGGCCTGATCACCTTCAAATTGCAGGCACATCTGCCCTATATGCAGATGCTGGTCATCACCGGCATGATGATCGGTGCAGTCCTGCTCGTTATGATCGGTAAAACGGTGCATGTGTTGCAGGTTGTTGGCTGGATACCCACCTCTCCCATCGGCAATATTTCTTTGCCTTACTGGGCCGGTACCTGGCTGGGGACCTATGCCACCTGGGAAGGGGTGCTCTTGCAAGTAGTAGCAGGCGTTTTTGTCATTGGCAGTTACTATTTTGCTGAAGGCAAACGGACAGGAAAGCATGCTTCATTGCTGAAACGGGCTTTGAATTTCAAAAGGGAAAAATACAAAAGCCACCTGTAAGGTGGCTTTTGTTTCTTATAAGGGACAGAATTTATTTCAGTAACTGGCTTTTAAACAGCCGGCCAAGCCGACCAATTCCTTCGTTGATCACCTCGGGTTTGCAGCAAGAGAAGTTGAGACGCATGGTGTTGTAGCCACCTCCGCCTGCAAAGAAAGAAGTACCCGGGACAAAAGCCACTTTTTCTTTAACTGCGTCTACCAGCAGGTCGGTGGTGTTCAGTTTCTCAGGCAAAGTGACCCAAAGGAACAAACCGCCATGCGGCTTGGTCCAGAAAACGCCCTCTGGCATGTTCTCTTCAAGCGAGTCGAGCATGGCATCCCGACGAGTGCGATAGCATTCTTGAATGGTGCAAACGTGTTTGGTAAGGAACCCGTGCTGGCTGACCTCATGAGCGACGATCTGGTTGAAGGTGGAAGTGTGCAGATCAGTTCCTTGTTTGGCAGTGATGAGTTTGCTGATCACTTCTTCCGGTGCGATGACCCAGGCCAGACGGATGCCTGGTGCCAGGATCTTGGAGAATGTGCTCAGGTAAATGATGTTGCTGTTGTAGCCTGCGCTTTGATCATGCAGCTTGGAATCAATTAGGTGAACCGCAGGTAAAGACTCACCTTCGTAGCGAAGCTGCCCATAGGGATCGTCTTCTACTATTGGCACGCCAAATTGGTCAGCCAACTGGACGATCCTTTCACGCCGTTCTTGGGATAAGCTGACACCGGTGGGGTTTTGGAAGTTCGGCAGCAGGTAAATAAACTTAGGGCTGCAGCGCAGTGCCACTTCAAGCGCTTCAGGGATCATACCGAATTCATCACATTCGATGGGCAGGTATTCCGCTCCGTAGGCGTTCCACGATTGCATGGCGCCCAGGTAGGTGGGGGTTTCGACGATGATGCGATCACCGCGGTTGATGAACACTTTGCCGATCAGGTCCAATGCTTGCTGTGAACCTGAAGTGATGAGGATGTTGTCTACCGTCACGTTGATACCACTATTGAGCGTGTGACGTGCGATCATTTCTCGCAAGGGGAGGTAGCCTTCGGTCGTACCGTATTGCAAGGCCTGAGCGCCGTGGTTATTCAGCACTTCATTACAGGCTCGTTTGAACTCGTCCACCGGGAAGACATCTGGTGCAGGCAGACCGCCCGCGAAGGAGATGACGTCTGGTAATTCAGTGAATTTCAAGAGCTCTCGAACAGCCGAACCTTTCATTTTCAGTGTGCGTTGCGCGAAACGTTGTTCCCAGGTTGTTTGCATGCTATTCTCCTTACCAAATCCAGGGATTGATGCTGCTTTATAGCTTCGGAAAACGACTAACGATCATCGCCGGTGTCGGCAGATTAACTTTGTCTCCATTATTCAATTCTGCTGGAGCCTTGCCAGCCTGTTTGGATGCGCCTTGATAAATGAACACAGGTGTTCCTTCTACTGCGCATTTCAGGTCAACGTAGGCCTGACCAGTCAGGTATCCTTCTTTATCGACTGCGCAACTGGTGACTTCGCCAACGACTTTGCCTTTGGCATCCAGTACTGGGTCGCCATTATGCGCCATACGGACAGCTTTATCAGTGAAGCGGAAGCGCGCCACCACACCGGTGCGTTTGGCTTCACGTGCCAGGTAAGCTTCGCGGCCAATGAACCAGGGTTTGTACACCTTCACATAGGAGCCAAAACCTGCCTCAGAGACGCCCAGGTTCAACTCGCCGCCCATTTCGTGCCCATAGAGGGGCAGGCCGGCTTCGGTGCGAAGGGAATCTCGTGCACCAAGACCGCAGGGTTTCAAGCCAAGCGGACCACCTGCTGCCATAAGGGCTTTCCATAATTCCACCGCTTTATCGGGATGGACGAATAGCTCAAAGGCCATCTTCTCACCGGTGTATCCGGTGCGTGAGACCACCAGGTCAAAACCACCCACCACAGCTTCACAAAGTTCGGTGCGTTTGAGGGCTTTGATCTTCTTGCTCGTTTTGGCGTCTGCGCCAAGCGAGAGCAAAATATCGCGCGATTTTGGCCCCTGCAGGGCGATATCCACGCGCATATCTTTGCCAGCTTTGGGGTCGCGCAAGTTGCGCAGTGTCACGTTGCGGCCAAAGGCTTTGACCCAGGGTTGGCTGCGATCGATCAGCACTTTGCCATCTTTGACTGCATTGAGCCAGGTCCAATCTTTGAGGTCATTGGAAGCGTTGACCACCACCAGGTAAACATCTGTGCCGCGGTGGTACACCAGAGTATCATCAATTACATTGGAATCTGGATCCAGAAAGTGCGTGTAGCAAGATTCACCTACAGCAAGGCTGCCGATGTCGTTGCCGCAAACGCTATCCAAAAACAGGCTTGCCCATGGACCTTCTGCCTGGAAGACTCCCATGTGTGACACATCAAACAACCCGGCGGCTTCACGGGTAGCCAGATGTTCTTCTACTACCGAGCTGTACCAGACTGGCATTTCCCAGCCGGCGAAGGGCACCATCTTGGCACCGAGTTCTTTGTGAAGCTCGTTTAGTTTGGTCTTGAAGAGTTCGCTAGGCTCTTTTTCTTCCCACTTGAATTCTGGCAGGGCGGGGGAAGAAACAGGTTTTTGCCCGATAAAGTACGGTTTCTCAGCAGAAGCAGA
>CAZWKK010000119.1:3935-6321 GCA_964634855.1 uncultured Anaerolinea sp. | reverse complement strand
AACTAGAAGAACTTTTGCACTACCATTAAGAACAGATCACTCTCGGTAATTATCCCTACCATTTTGTTTTCAACATCAACAACTGGCAGAGAATGGATCTTATTTTCCAACATCATTTTTGCAGCCTGGGTCAATTCAGCCTCAGGGGAGATGGTCAATACAGGGGTGGTCATCACCTTTTCAACTGGTTGGGTGAGGATCTTGAGCGAAACTTCCTGATTCTTGCGCGAAGCCAAACGCGAAGGATCGCTGCTCATCAGGTCCGTACGGGTGACGAGACCTACAATAGCCTCGTTCTCGAGCACTGGCAAACTGCGAATGCGTTTGGTACCCATCAGGCGGTGAGCTTCAAGCAGGGTGGTATCTTTCTCGATCGAGACCACTTCATCGGTCATGTAATGTTTGACCAGGATCTCTTTCTTCAGGCCAGGGTACTCTGCCAAAATAAAGCGCAATAGATCTGAATTGGTGAGAATGCCCACCATTTTGCCATTTTCCAAAACAGGCAAAGCGGTGATCTTGTTTTCCAACATGATGCGGGCCGCTTTCGGTACCAGAGATTCTGGACGGATCGTGAGCGGATTCTTGGTCATCACATCGCCAACCGTCTCATCAGCCAGGTCAACACCCAGGTTCCAGGATTCCACACCCAGGATCGACAGATCCAGACGTAAAAGTCCACGTTTGGTGATGATGCCAACCAGCTTTTCGCCCTGAACAACCGGCAAGGCGCGAATGTGTTTCTCATCGATCAGTTTTCGGGCATCTGTTAGGTTCGTTTCGGCTGTAACTGTCACAACCGGAGATGTCATCCAGCTTTTCACCAAACTATTGATCATAGGACCCTCCACCCCAGTTTTATTGTTTTCTTAGCATCGAATTAACACAAGTATACGTCTTCCTCTTCATGAAGGCATCAAGAGAAAAGACGAAACATAGCAAGGAAAATGGTTGAACATCATCTCAACATTAATGATGAGATGAACGGGTCAGTTGAACCTGGATTGTTGGCTTCAGTGGATTGGTTTAGGCGGCAGTGGGCTCATCATCAAAAGCAGTCACTACACCTGCTCGCATGGCGTAAATGACCGCCTGAGTTCGGCTGGAGACTTCAAGCTTGGCCAGAATGCGGCTAACATGTGAATGTACCGTGGCGGTACTGACCACCATCAGTTTGGCAATCTCCTGGTTGCTGTACCCTTTGGCCATGAACTTGAGCACATCCAATTCGCGCTCTGTCAACTTCTCGATCAGGCCTTCCTGCTCTTCGGTACCGTTCAATTGCTTCAATACATGCCCAATAATGGAAGGGTGCAGCCAGGCTTCGCCCTTGGCAACCTGCCGGATGGCCTGAACCAGCTCACCCTCGCTGGCGTCTTTGAGGATATAACCGATGGCGCCTGCATTCAGGGCTGGCATGACCTTGTCATTGGAGCTTAGGCCGGAGAACATTAAAATGTTGATCTCAGGATTGGAGCGTTTGATCGTACGGGTGGCCTCAATTCCATCCATGCCAGGCATGGCCACATTCATCAGGATCACATTTGGATGCATGGTGGTCGCGAGATCGATGGCTTTTTTACCATTATTGGCAACCCCAATTACCTCGATCTCTTCGTGGTTTTTAAACATAGCCACAAGGCCGCTCAACACGACCGGATAATCATCTACCATCAATAATCGGATCTTTTCACTCATCACACTACCTGCTCTTTGGAGTAGTTTGCTCCAGATCAATGGTTAAATCATACAAATAAACTTTTGATCTGTCTACTACTCAACAACCATTTTACCCTAAATGTATAAATTTAATATTTGACCAATTTCATGATCAAACTTCTACCCAGTTTTCATACCAATTTCAAATCTTTTGAGTGTAAAATAATTTAATTCGATTGGAGGGTTGGGGTATGGAGACAATGTGGTCACCTTGGCGTATGAAGTACATCAATAATACAGATAAACCCGGTGAGTGTGTCTTTTGCACTGCGCCTCAGCTACCCGATGGCCCCGATAATTTGATCGTACATCGTGGCGAACATGCCTTTGTGATCTTAAATCGCTTCCCCTACACAACCGGGCACCTGATGATCGTGCCGTTTGAGCACCAGTCTTCATTGGATGCGTTAAGCCCTGAAACCCGCGCCGAAATGATGGAACTGGTCAACACAGCCATCAAGGTGATGCGTAAAGAGTACAAACCCCAGGGGTTCAATGTAGGCATCAACCTGGGTTCAGCCGCAGGTGCCGGCATTGCCGAGCACATGCACATCCATATTGTGCCACGTTGGAATGGAGATACCAACTTCATGTCCACTGTAGGCGAGGTTCGTGTTCTGCCAGAAGAATTGGAAACCACCCTGGCTCGTGTAACCAAAGCCTGGAA
>CAZWKK010000119.1:2102-3835 GCA_964634855.1 uncultured Anaerolinea sp. | reverse complement strand
ACCGCGCCGACGAACCAGCCGATGAGCGCCACTTTGCCGCCCTTGTAGGCAGCCACTTCGTTGGGGCTTTCGGCAAGCACTTCTTCACAAAACGCACGGATGGCGGCATCGTCGTTTACCTTGGCCAACCCTTCATCGTTAACGATCTGTGCCGGGGTCTTGCCGGTGCTTTCGATCTTCTCCAGCAGCGATTTGCCGGTACTGATATTGATGGTACCGGCATCCACCAGCTTGATGATCTCAGCCAGCGCCTGCGGGGTCAGCTTCATCTCCGCCGGGTTCAGCCCCTGATCGTTGATCATGCGCAGCACGTCGTTCATCAACCAGTTGGAGACCTTTTTGGGGTCGCCGCCATAGGCTTTGACTGCCGCTTCAAAGTAATCAGAGAGCTTGCGCTCTGAGGTCAAAATATCAGCGTCGTATTCGGGCAGCTTGTACTGCTCCATAAAACGAGCACGGCGCACCAGGGGTAATTCAGGGAAGTTGGCCAAAATGGCTGCCCGCCATTCATCGGTCAGGCGCACCGGCAGCAGGTCCGGTTCGCGGAAGTAACGGTAATCGGCTTCCGTCTCTTTGGAACGCATCTTCTTGAGTGTACTGGTATCTTCATCCCATTCCAGGGTCCAGGCCTCAATGCGGTGACCGGCTTCCACCTCGCGGATCTGACGCTCGATCTCTTTGCCGATGGCATCACGCACGGCATCAATGGAGTTGACGTTCTTGATCTCGGTCTTGGGGTTAAGGATGGTCTCGCCTTTGACGCGGATGGACACATTGGCATCACAGCGCAAATGGGCTTTTTCCATATCGGCTTCAGAAATGCCCAACCAGCGCAGCAACTGGCGCAAGCGGATGAGGTACTGCCCGGCTTCATCGGCGGTACGCAGATCTGGCCCCGTGACCATTTCTACCAGCGGCACACCGCAGCGGTTGAAATCGATGAGGCGCAGCTTGCCCTGATTCTTTGTTTTGCCAGCGTCTTCTTCAATGTGCAGTTTCCAAATACTTACGCGCCGCACATACGGTTGTTTATCAGCAGAAGCACTGGCAGGGATGGGCAGGTCGATATAACCACCCTTGCCCAGTGATTGATCAAATTGGGAGATCTGGTACCCCTTGGGCAGGTCAGGGTAAAAGTAGTTTTTGCGATCAAAAAAGGAAAGCGGGCGGATCTCTGCCTGCATGGCGTTGGCAAGCAATACGGCTTTTTCTACTACAGCCTTGTTGAGAACCGGCAATACCCCTGGCAAACCACAGCACACCGGGCAAACATTGGTATTGGGGGCATCGAACCACGAATCCGCTTTGCAGGAGCAAAAGATCTTGGTGGTCGTGTTCAATTGAATATGGGTTTCAAGCCCGATCACTGCTTCGTATTCAGTCATTCGTCCTCTTTTGATCCAATCTGGTCAAAATTATCGGTCGCCAAAATCGGCCGTGAAATAGCCTTCGTACTTGCTGTTTGTGTCACACCAGTAACCCACACCGATCTCAGTATAAATGCCATTAAGGATGTTGGCCCTGTGGCCATCGCTGCCCATCCAGGCACTGACTGCCGCGTACGGGTTGTCCAGGTTGGATCCCTCTCCGGCGTAGATGTTCTCGGCCCCAGCGGTGTAGGCATACCCGGCTGCGGAAAGGCGGCTGGCCAGGTCTGAGCCATTGGACCCCGTGTGGCCAAAGAAATTGCTGCTGGCCATATCGCGGCTGTGACCGCGCGCGGCTGAAGTGAG
>CAZWKK010000119.1:0-2002 GCA_964634855.1 uncultured Anaerolinea sp. | reverse complement strand
GCGCTCAGAGACTGCTGAAACTGACAAGCAGATAATGTCAGAAGCAGCAAAAGAGCAATCACAATGATTGAGTACTTTTTCATTAATAAATTCTACCTGTAAATTATTTCAACACCTGAGGCAACACTTTGCGCCAGGGTTCATCAGCGGTGGCCAGCTCGTAAGCACGAGCCACACTGAAGAGCTTGTCTTCGGTGTAATCAGCGCCCAGCAACTGAATGCCAATGGGCAGGGCAGATTGGTCAAAGCCGGCTTGCAGGGATAACCCTGGAACACCAGCATGGTTAGCTGGCACGGTGAGTTGATCTGCATACTGCATCAAAACAGAGTCCCCGTACACAGCGTCCATTTCAAAGGCAGTGGTCGGGGTGGTGGGGGTGAGCAGAGCATCCAGGCGGTAGCTGCCATTGGGGTCAAAAGCGGCCTCAAAATCACGGCGGATGAGGGTGCGTACCTGCAAGGCACGCTTGTAATATTGCTCGCTGTACTGGGCAGCACTAACGTACATGCCCATGAGGATGCGCAGTTTGGGTTGCAGACCAAAGCCCTGGTTGCGCGAGAGTTTGTACATCTGGCGCAGGTCAGTATAGTGCTGGTCAGTGCGCAGGCCGTACTTCACACCATCATAGCGGTGCAGGTTGGAAGCCGCTTCGACGCGGGAGATGACAAAGTAAGCCGGAATGCCATAGCGGGTGTTGGGCATGGGTACATCTTCTACGATCTCAGCGCCCATGGCAGCCAGGACATCAGCGGCATGGCGCACAGCATCTGCGATCTCCTTGGGCAGCGCCTGTTCCTTGAACCCGCCAGTGGCAGGGTCCGGGAAGGTGATGCGGAAGTAATCGGGGGAGAGACCAATGCGCATGCCTTTGACTCCGCGCTGCAAGGCAGCCATGTAATCGGGCACGGGCAACGTGGTTGCAGTGCTGTCGTGACGGTCAGGGCCGGAGATAACTTGCAGCATGGCCGCAGCATCACTGACGGTGCGGGCCACTGGGCCAGGACAATCGAGCGAAGAGGCGAATGCGATCAAGCCATAGCGTGAGACGCGACCGTAGGTGGGTTTCACGCCTACCACACCGCAGAAAGCGGCCGGTTGGCGAATGGAACCTGCCGTGTCCGTGCCCAGGGAAAGGGGCACTTCATTGGCGCCCACAGAGGCTGTGCTGCCGCCAGAAGAACCACCTGGCACACGGGAGGTATCCCAGGGATTACGCGTGCTGGGCTGGAAGGCGGAAGACTCAGTGGAGGACCCGTAGGTAAACTCATCCAGGTTGACCTTGCCTACCATTACGGCGCCAGCCTGCTGCATGCGTTCTACCGGGGTGGCGGTATAAGGGGCTACAAAATTAGCCAAAATGCGGCTAGCTGCCGTAGAAGGCGTGTCTTTCACACAGAAAATGTCTTTAACCGTAAAGGGGACACCCGCCAGAGGACCGGGATCTTTGCCTTCTGCAATTTTGGCATCCACTGCTTTAGCCTGTTCCAGCGCCTGCTCTGCGGTGAGGGTGATGAAGGAATGCACCTTGCTTTTATCTTCATCGGTGGTCTTCTGGTCCAGGGCACCAGGGCGGCCATCCACCTGGCCAATGCGCTGCAGGGTGGACTGTAAGATCTCCACCGCCGAAGTTTTCTTTTCTCGTAAGAGTTGGGTCAATTCAAGTGCAGAAAGGTCAGAAAGTTCCATGGGCGGCTACTTTAAAGTGGTATGGGGAATATCAGGCACGACAATGTATCCATCTTCAAGCTGGGGGGCTTGAGAGAGGATGTCTTTGACATCAGCATAAGGCAGCCATTCATCTTCACGCGGGCTGGAGCTTTCAGGTGCGTTGTAGGGTACTCCATGCAGGCTGATCGGCACATCTGAATCCATAGGGATGGCAGCCAATTCCTGGATGGATTTAAGTTGGTTGTTCAATTGCTTGCGCAAATATTCGGCCTGGTCAAGGCTCAGTTCGAGCGCAGCCAGGTCAACAAGATGGTCAAACACTTCAGGGGTAAT
>CAZWKK010000118.1:0-6409 GCA_964634855.1 uncultured Anaerolinea sp. | reverse complement strand
GCGGGTTTGATCGTATGGGGTTACCAGGCTCCACCACACAAGATCATCCTTAAGAACTGGGCCACCCACCACCTGAAAAGCTTCAGCATCAGCGGCAATGAAGTTCACGGCTGAATTAGTACCTGCACTGGCGCGGATCTTCAAACCCGCGCCTTCGGTTCCGGTGATCTGTACATATTTGCCTACGGCAATTCCCTTGAGATCACCCAACGCCGGATCAATAGTCGGTGTGGGGGTAATGTATAAAAATGAAAAATCTTGAGTGGGGATGTTTTCCGGTGCCACAACTGTGATGTATGCCGTTGCCCTTCCGATAATGGAGTTCTGATAGCTGACCCCGCTCAACGTGAGAAAGCCGTATAACCCAAGAACAACGAATATGCCTACCGCAATTAGAATGACCTTTTTGTTAATGACCATAGGCCGATTATACGCGATAAGCACCTTTCCTGCCTGTGATATAATGCCAAATATGACTTCACAGACTGCTGCCGAAATGATCCTTAATGATCGTTACCGCCTCATACACCAGGTGGGCAAAGGCGGCATGGCACTGGTCTATGAAGCCTACGATCAAACTTTAGAGCGGCCGGTAGCCGTTAAACTGTTGCGCCAGGACTTTTCTCAAGACGAAGGTTTTCGCCAGCGATTTCGCCAGGAAGCTCGAGCTGCTGCCAACCTGACCCACCCCAACATCGTCACAGTCCACGATTTTGGCATTACCGATGAGGGGCTTTTTATTGTCATGGAGTATGTCCAGGGCAATAACCTGAAAGAAAAGATCAAGGAAAAAGGCGTTTTCAGTGTTGATGAAGGGATTCCGCTTATCTTGCAAGCCTGCGCAGCACTTGGCTACGCGCATAGAGCTGGGATCGTCCATTGCGATGTAAAACCGCACAATATGCTTGTAACCCGCGATAACCGTTTGAAGATCACTGATTTCGGCATCGCCCGTGCTCTTTCTACGATAGATTCCAAAGAAAAATCTGAGTACGTCTGGGGATCTCCCCAATACATCTCTCCTGAGCAAGCCAGCGGCTCTGCCCCCACCCCTGCATCTGATGTGTACTCGCTGGGAGTTGTGATCTATGAGATGTTCACTGGCCGGTTGCCTTTCGACACAG
Source organism: uncultured Anaerolinea sp. (assembly GCA_964634855.1). GTDB lineage: Bacteria > Chloroflexota > Anaerolineae > Anaerolineales > Anaerolineaceae > UBA6107. Next base: position 5,285 of record CAZWKK010000118.1, on the reverse strand, counting down.
AAGATGTTAACGAATTAGCCGCTATGCGCATCAATTCTGACCCAATTCCACCACGGCATTACAACGTGGCAATTTCTGAGCCTCTGCAAGAGATCATCTTAAAGGTCTTATCCCGCGAGCCATCTCGGCGTTACCGTACTGCAGATCAACTGGGACGTGTGTTACTTACCTTTGGCGAACGGCCGGACAGCTACTTTCTCACTCCGCCGCCCGTGCCACAAGCCTCAAATATTTCTGAACAGACTACACAAGTTGTTCCTGTGGGCTATAACCCCAGCAGCGAAGATGAACCAACACCTCCACCTGCTTCAGTAGATTGGCGCACCATTGGGCTTGAATTGCTCGCCATTTTGATGGTAGGCGGCCTCATTCCTTTTGGGCTCTTTGTCTGGTTCACAGTTCGGCCATTTTTCCAATAGGTGCTTATGACATCCATTAAACTTTCTTGTTCAATACTCTCGGCTGATTTCCGCAACCTCGAACGGTCTATTCGTGAAGCAGAAGATGGTGGCGTTGATTGGATCCATGTGGATGTGATGGACGGTCATTTCGTCCCCAACCTGACCATGGGGCCATTTATTGTAGAAACCTGCCGCAAGATCACGACACTTCCCTTGGATGTGCATCTGATGATCGAAAAGCCAGAGCAGTTGGTCAATCAATTTGCCGATGCTGGCGCCAACTTCCTGACCTTGCATATTGAAGGAAATCCAAACATTTCACGAACCCTCGATCATGTTCGCAGCCTTGGAGTGCGACCCTCAGTTGCACTAAACCCTGGTACGCCGATCGCTGCACTGGAAGCCGCCTTGGATTATGCAGACATGGCTCTCATCATGACGGTCAACCCAGGTTTTTCAGGCCAAAAGTATTACCCAAATGCCCCGAAACGCATCAAAGAGCTCGCTGACCTGGCAAATTCCAAGAACAAAGAGTTGATCATTGAAGTGGATGGCGGTATAAGTGAAGACACAATTAAAGAATGCTGTGATGCTGGTGCAACAGCATTTGTGGCTGCAACAGCCATCTTCAAATACCCCCAAGGAGTTCAAGCCGGAATCCAGGCTCTACGTAGATCAAGTTGTTAAAACAAAAATACGGCACAAGGCCGTATATTTGTTAATTTTGAAACACTATTTGCTGCTTTTTGCCATGGTACGAATGCATTTGGCGCAAAGAACTTTCTGAACTTTGCGGCCATCTTCGACCACAGTGATCTTCTGCAGATTGGGTTTGAAAGCACGGTTGGTTGCTCTCAAAGAAAAGCTGCGGTTATGACCAAAGGTCGTTGTTTTGCCACAGGAATCGCACTTTGCCATTTTAGGAATCCTTTCCTTACAATTATTGCAAAATTGAGTAAAATAGGTGGTGTCTGCAACACATCCAAGCAAGTGGCGATTGTATCACAAACCGTATCTTTTTTCAAGAATCGCTGTTTAAACAGAAGGACAAAATAACATGAGCACAGTGAACAATCCTCTTGGTAGCATCTATATTTCTCATCGGGCGCTTGCTTCGATCGCTTATCGCACCACTCTTGAATCTTATGGTGTGGTTGGCCTGGCAGCAAAAAACATTTACGAAGGACTGACTCAAGTCCTCACAAAAGACCCCCAGTTGGGGGTTGATGTTGATTTCAAAGAGGCAGCCGTAGTTATTGACCTCTACGTGATCGTTGAATATGGGGTTCGTATCACTTCAGTCGCAACAAGCATCTCAGAAAACGTCAAATATCGGATTGAAAAAGATACCGGACTTTCCGTGGACCGTGTAGATGTTCATATCCGTGGATTACGCATCAGTAATTCTGATTGAAAATCACGATAAATTTGGAGCCCTATGAGCAATGAATCCACCTTAACCGGTGTCTCCTCCGACACCGGCACTTTACAAGATATTACATCCATTAACGGTCAAGATTTAAAACACCTTGTTGAATCTGCACTCGCATGGCTTAAGAACAATCAACAGATCGTTAACTCTTTGAATGTTTTTCCAGTTCCTGATGGTGACACGGGCACCAATATGCTTCTCACCATGCAGGCCGCCTATAACGAAGTTCTCAGTTCAAAAGAAACCAACATTGGCAAAATGGCCAAAGATGTTGCTCAGGGCGCCCTAATGGGTGCTCGGGGCAATTCTGGCGTGATCCTCTCTCAGATCTGGCGTGGCTTTGCCCGTGGTCTTGATACCCTTCCTGAGATGGACGCCGCCACCTTCGTACATGCCATTGTAGAAAGCCGGAATACCGCTTATAAAGGGGTTGTTCGCCCTGTTGAAGGTACTATTTTGACCGTCATTAAAGATGTTTCAATTGCGGTCGAAGAAGCCATCACCAATACTCAGAACCTGGTGGAGTTGTTGGAAATTGCTGTGAACGCTGCAGATGTATCCGTAAAGAACACACCTGAATTGTTACCCATCCTAAAAACCGCCGGCGTTGTCGATTCAGGCGGCAAAGGTCTTTTCTATTTGCTCGAAGGTATGTTGCGTATGGTCAAAGGGCAACCTCTGGAAGGTGTTGCCGCCAATGTTCAGCACATTTCTGCCATGAACCTTGAAGATACCTTTGACGAAGTAGAAGAAGGCCAGGATGTAGAAGTTGTGGTCGATTTCCAACCTAACAAAGAATTGAATTTAGAGCTCTTTTACCAAGAGCTTTCAAAAATGGGCACTTCCATTCAGGTCGGCGAAGGTGATGGCATGTACCGCATGCACATCCACGTAGAAGATGGTCGCCAAACTGAACCGATCCAGTATATAGCCAGCCTGGGTACCTGGACCAAGATCGCCATGGAAAACCTGCGCGCTCAAATGGAGAAAGAAAAATCTTCCAAACCTGCCTACGAGCTGCATCAGATCGATCCTGGTCAGATTGCCGTTGTAGCCGTCTCTCCTGGTGAGGGCATTGCCAAGATCTTCGCCAGCCTCGGCGTTGCCGCCATCATCACCGGTGGCCAGACCATGAATCCGAGCACAGAAGAGATCCTTAAGTCTTTTGAAGATCTGCCCACAGAACGCATTATCATTTTGCCAAATAACAAAAATATCATTCTGGCTGCTGATACCGCTAAAAATTTGAGTGTAAAAGAAGTTCGTGTTGTTCCCAGTCGAAACATAGCCCAGGGTCTTTCTGCCCTGCTTCGCTTGGATCCCGAAGGTGAGCTTGATTCTGTATTTGAAGAAATGAAAGAATCGATTACAGAGGTGGATTGCGGCGAAGTGACCATTGCCACCCGCACCGTCGAGATCGATGGCGTTCATGTTGAAGAAGGCAAGATCATCGGTTTGTTCAATGGCAAACTGGTAATTGCCAATGAGACCGTTGAAGGGGCTGCCCTGGATCTTCTGAACAAAATGAACGTCACCGAGAAGGAACACGTTACGATCTTCTATGGCGATAACATCACCGAAGCTGAAGTTACCCCGATCGTGGAAAAACTTGAAGAAACCTTTCCCATGATCGAATTTGAAGTGCACGAAGGCGGACAACCGCACTATTACATGATCCTCAGCGTCGAATAAGCATGACTACATCCTGCATCGTCACAGACAGCTCAGCGCAATTCACACAACCTGGCCTGCCAGGCAAGCAATGCCTTAAGGTATTGCAGCATGGGCTTTTGAACGTTGCAGAACAAAGATCAGCCTTACCCAAAGTGGGTGATTTTCCAAAGAGCATTACTGCGGAATTTCACCCGCAAATTTTTTCTCCAACTGAAGACGAAATATTTGAACTCATCTCCTCTTCACTACCCCTGTTTGATGAGATCTACATTTTGCTCCTCTCCAAAGAGATCAGCCCGCTATACGAAAATGTGGAAAGAATCGCAGCCACCCTCCATGGCCGGGCTAATTTACATTTGATCGATTCCCAAAATACATCCGCCGGGTTGGGTTTGCTGGTACAGTACGCAGCATCACTCATTTCCAAGGGTTTGCCTGCAGATGAGGTGGAAAAATCCATACGGCTCATGGTCCCGCATATCTATACCGTTTTTTGTACTCCCTCCCTTTCTTACCTGCATAATGCGGGTATTTTGGATATCGGACAGGCAACCGTTGGCGACATGATGGGACTATTCCCCCTCTTTGTTCTGGAAGACGGCAAAGTGAATCCGTTGCAAAAAGTAAAGAACATGCGCAGTGTGATGGAATATTTCATCGAATTTGTGGACGAGTTCGATGATCTGGCCCATATTGCCTTGATCCAACCGACAACTCCGATCCAGAGCGAGTCTAAGATGTTGCACCAACATGTGAACGAATTTTTTGAAGAAACCACCTACACTGAGCATTCCATCAATGCCTTTACCGCTTCTTTACTCGGTCCGCGCGGATTTGGTATGGCAGTGATGGAAAACCTTGAGTAAAAAGAAATAATGTTCGATTCTTTGCGGTAAAATATACTTATGCCTGCATCTATCGACAAACTCCTTAAGATCCTTCAGCTTGAAGGCAATCAATTTTTTTACTCAGATCGCGCCATTATTGGCGGTCTGGAAAAATTGTTGCCCACCTGGTTTCAAGAAGCTACTTCTGATCATCTCTCTGACGAAATAAAAACCCAAATAAGCGAAGCCCTTGGAAAGTATTCTTCTCTTTCCCCTGCAGACCGTCATCAAAAAGTGACAACGCTGGCGTTGTTCTTAAAGAACACCTATCCGGATGATCCTCGAGTCGCCAAAGCTGAAGCGGTCATTGCCAAAACGGTAGCCAAGGAATTGCCACCAGTACAACCTCCTGTCCGCCGAGAGGAACCGCGCCCAGCTACCAATTCGATGGAGTCAAAGCCGCAAACATCCATCCCTTCAGTGCAAACCTTACCCACAGGACCTGGACTGGGTTTAGATGCTCCGATCACCGTGATCAATGGTGTAGGCAAAGAGACTGCAAAAAAATATCAGAACATCGGCGTCAAAACGTTGGGAGATCTGCTCTACTATTTCCCCCGCCGTTATGATGATTACAGCCAGCTAAAGACAATCAATCGCTTGCAATACGGCGATGAGTTGACCATCATTGCCACTGTTCAAAGCTCTTCCAGCGTCAACATCAAGAACAAGAACCAATCCCGCATAGAAGTGGTTGTCAGCGATGGGACAGGCTTTTTACGCCTGGTCTTTTTCCGCTTTGGGCAAGATGTAGCCCGTTACTACGAAAACCAATTTAAACACGGCGTCCAATTGGTCATCTCGGGCAAAGTTGAGATGTACCTTGGACGCTTGCAAATGCGCAACCCTGAATGGGAACTGTTGGATCGGGTGCATCTGAATACAAACGGT
>CAZWKK010000117.1:0-6420 GCA_964634855.1 uncultured Anaerolinea sp. | reverse complement strand
GCGGTGATGAGCATGAGGCGGTTGAAATCAACTCCATTTGGGGTACGGCGCGGATTACCCATATTGGTGGGGCTGGTAAGTCCCTGAATCTCAACAAGCAACGGGCGGGTGCCTTCCATGGTGACGGCAATGGAGGAACCGGGCGCATTGATCATGCGTTCGGCTAAAAAGGCCTCTGAGGGATTGCTCACCTCCACCATACCGCGTTCTCGCATCTCAAACACGCCCACCTCGGCGGTGGCGCCAAATCGGTTCTTGACCGACCGCAGCAAACGGTATGATTGGTAGCGATCGCCTTCCAAATAGAGCACGGTATCTACAATGTGTTCCAACACACGCGGGCCGGCAATGACGCCTTCTTTGGTGACGTGACCGATGACAAAAACCGCCATGCCGCTGGTCTTGGCCAACTCACGAAGCCGGTTGGCGCATTCGCGCACCTGGCTCACAGAACCGGCAGTTGAGTTCATGTCTGGCAGGTAAACCGTTTGGATGGAATCCACCACCAGTAGGTCAGGTTTGATCTGGTTGACCTGTTCCAGCACCGTTTCCAGGTTGGTCTCTGTGAATAAGAACAGATCTTCACTGAAAGGTTTTTCTTTGCCTTCGGCCAAACGCGATAAACGCAAAGCTCGCATCTTGATCTGGCGTTCTGATTCCTCGCCGGAGACGTAAAGCACCTTCAGCCCGCGCTTCTCTGCGGAGGCAGGAGTGGTCATTTCCAAAGACATCTGCAGCAGCAGAGTGGATTTGCCGATGCCGGGGTCACCGCCTACCAGTACGATGGAGCCTGGTACAACCCCACCACCGAGCACGCGGGCGAATTCACCGATGGGCAGCGGGATGCGCATTTCCACATCGCCGGCGATATCAGACATCTTCTTGGGGGTGGTGTGGCCGCTTAAACCGCTGACGCTGGCCTTGGCCGGCGCACTGCTGGCAGCTTCCACCACTTCTTCCACCATGGTGTCCCAGCCACCGCATTGCGGGCACTTCCCCAGAGGTCGCGGGGAAACCTTGCCGCATTGCTGGCAGACGTATTGAGTGATGAGTTTTGGCATAGACTTATTATACCTGTGCAGAGATGAGACGGTCTTCTTTGAGGTGAATTCAAATTCATGACCCTGGCTTTTTGTTGTATACTCAATTTAGTTTATGAGATCACATCATCTTTTTGGGGGAAAAGAAACCAGATTCAAGTACTTCTATAGGAGAAACTGATATGGCTGACAATGGAAAGAACGACAAAGGAAAAAAAGAAACAAAGAAAAAACCAAAGATGACCATCAAAGAAAAAAGGAAAGCCAAGATCGAAAAGAAACATCCGTCTGGAGTGGGCAGTATTTAGAAATTGATCGGGAGAAACAACTCATAAACGGCAAAATTATAAAAAGAACACCGTGATCCATTCCTGGACACGGTGTTTCCATTTTTTACAATTGAGGTTGCTAGTTTACTTTTGTGCCAATTTCTTATCAACGAGAGCGATGAGCGCCCCCACATTGACCAGGTTGGCGATCTCATAGGGTTTGAACTCGATGCCAAAATGCTCTTCCACAGCCATGAGCATGGTGACGTGAGACATGGAATCCCAGCCTTCGATATCGTTGGCAGTGGTTTCCGGGCTGAGCTTCAACCCGTTCTGATCAAACACTTCTTCAAATACCTTTGTCAATTCATCAATTACTGCCATCTTAATCCTCCATGGTAGAAATATCGCCAACATCCTGGCCGGTGTATTGGGCTTTGAGCACCCGGCGCATGATCTTGCCGCTGCGATTCTTGGGAATACGGTCAACCACCACAAACTCTGAGGGCACGGCGATTGGGGAGACCTGACGGGTAACGCGGATGCGCGCCTGCACTTCCAACCCCTTGGACCAGGTGAGCCCCTCTTTGAGTTTGACAAAGGCGACGATCTTTTCAAAGAGCATATCATCCGGTGCACCGATGATGGCCACATCGATGATCTCTTCCATCTCCATCAGCACGCTTTCCACCTCAAAGGGACCGACCAGATGGCCGGAGGTGTTGATAACATCATCATTGCGACCGATGAACCAGAAGTAGCCTTCGGCATCCTTTTTGGCCTGGTCGCCGGTGTTGTAAAACTCGCCGTGGAACTTGCTCTTGTACTGCTCTTCCATGTTCAGGTAGGTGCGGTACATGGAAGGCCAGCCTTTTTTGAGGCACAGGCTGCCTGCCTGGTCCGGGCCAAGCTCTGAATAGTCCTCGGCCAGCACATAGGCACCAATGCCTTTCAATGGAGTACCCATGGAGCCAGGGTGGACGTCCAGGCCGGGACGGTTGGAGATCATAATGGCGCCGGTTTCAGTCTGGAACCAGGTATCGTAGATCTCACGCTTCACCACGCGGCGTACCCAGTGGATGATCTCAGGGTTGAGCGGCTCGCCCACGCTGTATACCCGCTTGAGAGCAGGCAAGGAGTATTTATCCAGAATGCGCGCCTCGTCTTGAATAAGCATACGCAAAGCGGTGGGCGCGGTGTACCAGAGGGTCACCTTTTCCTGTTCCAGCAGGTTGAACCAGTCAACGGCATCAAATTTGCCTGTGTAATGCACCTGCGTGATGCCTTTGGCCCACGGGCCGATGATGCCGTACGTCACGCCGGTCACCCAGGCCTGGTCTGCTGTGCACCAGTAAATATCGTCCGGCTCAGGCTGGAAGACCTCGTCCATGGTCTGAATCTGATACGGCAGGCTGGAATGCACGTGCAGCACGCCCTTGGGTTTGCCGGTGGAACCGGAAGTGTAATGCAGCACAGAAGGGGTTTCGGCAAAGGTTTCGGGAATATCAAAATGGATGGAACTGGCCTGAGCCAACTGCGGATAGCTCAACACCTGCTCGTCTTGATTTTCTGGTAGGTCAGTAAGGATCACTTTTTGCAGGGAGGGAACATCAGCCAGGTTCTCTTTGAGCTTGTTGAACAGGCTCTGTTTGGTGACCAACACCCTGGCTTCGGCATCTGCCATGCGCTCAAAGACGGCTTCTTTACCAAAATTGGAAAAGAGAATGCAGACAATGGCTTGCGCTTTGAGGGCTCCCAAAAAGGCAAAAAAGACCTCTGCTTGTTTGGGTAAATACACAAAAACTTTGTCTTGCGGCTTCACCCCCAGCGAAACCAGCAGGTTGGCAAAGCGATTCGATTCTTCATCCAATTGTTTAAAAGTAAATTCGGTTCGGGTCAGACCGGGTTCAACCAGGCGTAGGGCCACCTTTTCTCCCAGGCCGTTGCGCACCTGAAGTCCGCTGCAAGCATCACCTATATTGGTTATTCCCATGGTTTGTGTCTCCTGGCAAGGATTTACCGGTAAATAAAAACCTCTTGTGTTTCCTATTCTACATCAAAAAAAGGACCGCTTAGGGTAGCGATCCTTTGTTGGGTGCATTTATGCTTCTGGCGGGTTGTTGATGACCTCGTCCAGCGACTTTTTCACCTTTTCCCACTTGAGGAAGGCGTCCAGGTCGGTGTTGATCTGGCGCAGCACAAAGCCGATGACGGCGGCATCATCCACAAAGCCAGCCAATGGGATCCAATCGGGCAGCAGGTCAAACGGCGAGACAAAGTACAAAATAGCCACCACCACCAGCACAATGGAACCCCACGGCAGTACGGTGTACTCCTTGCGAATGTAGGCCTGGAACATGCGGAACAATGCCTGCAAGCTGTTCCACACATCTTCCAGCGGACCTTTGCGGCTCTCTTTGTTCTTGGCCTTTTTGAGTGCTTCGTCCAACAGTTGCTTTGATCTTTCCGGATCGTGCAGATAGTCTTCCGCCTTGTTGCGTTTCTTATCCACTTCGTGTTCGATCACTTCTTCTGTTGGTTTCAATCTTTCTTCTTCGTTCATTGATCTTCCTTAATTATGCAAAAGCGAACCAAATTGATATTTCCCCTTGAGACAACAATTAAACGATCAGGCTGGAAGCTGAAACAGTTTGTCTGCCAGAACCGCCAGCACGATGAGCAGTGAACCGCTGATGACACATACGATCAGAAAATTGTACCCCTGCTTGATGTCTTTGACCCACTGGCTGGTGCGCTCGGGAATATTGGCATCACTGGTCGATTGGCTGTACTGCACATCAAAGCTGGCGCGCTGACGGTACTGCCCAAGAATGGTGAGCGTGCCCAGTAAGATGATGCCTGAGCCGACTGCAAAAAATGCGTTGCTGTAGAGAACATTGCTTTTCCAGGCAAAGATCAGGCCAATCAGCACAATGATCACTGTGGCAGCAGCCACAATGCCCAGCACCAACTTTGCGAGGTTCCACATCACGGAAAGTCGTTTCATATCGCTTAATCCTAACTGAATTGTATCAAAAGAACATAAGAAAATTGCACCCCCTTGTTGGAGGTGCAATTTATTGCGTCCTGAAAACTCAGGACAAAAGAAGAACTTCTAAAGGCGTTCCGCCAAACGCCCTTAGTAAAAACAAATCCCGGTGAGTACCGGGATTTGATCCATTGGCTATTTTCCTGCGATGCGGGCGGCCTCTTCGATCCAGGCCGACAGATCTTCCTGAGTGGTGTACTTGTAAGCTTTGAAGCCGTTATCCGCGATCTGCGAAGGGATATCACCGGGAGCATCCAGCTTGCCGGTTTCATCTGGCAGAGCGTGGATCTGCACGGCTACCAGGCCGTTGCCACGCGCCAGCGATTGGTAGATCTCGTAGTTGATGTACTTGCGGGCGGTGGACCCCTGCGAGATGAGGATGACGCTGACGGTGGTACCTTCCAGCGCAGTCTGGATCATGGCTTCCACTTCCAAGTCACCGCGGACTTTCTGATCGTCCCAAAGGGCAGAACTTTCAAAGCCGGCCGCCGCTGATGGCTCGATGCCGGGCAAGTTCTTGATCTGGTTGGCTTTGTAGACGTTCTTGTAATCAAAACTGAAAAATACTTTTCTGACCATTCAACGTACTCCTGGAAAAGGAATATCTAATCTACCTAATAGGTTGTCTAGACGTGTGGATTATAGCACTGGTTCACCGGTTTGATAAAAGTAAATCACAAAAATCCCCCATCTGTGGAGACCACGAAACGATGAGTTTCATTTATAATCCAGCCTAATTAATAGGATGATTGAATGACCAGCAGAAACCGCCTCTCACAACTGCTCAGCTCGCTCAGCCCCGCCCTGCCGGTGGTGATGGGCTATTTGCCCATCGGCTTTGCCTTTGGCGTGCTGGCCATCAACGGCGGGCTTACCTGGCTGGAAACGCTGGCCATGTCGGTGATCGTTTACGCCGGCTCAGCGCAACTGATGGCGGTGAGCCTGTTCGCCAATGGCATCAACCCCTTCTCCATCATCGCCACAACCTTCATCGTCAATTTGCGCCACCTGCTGATGTCCGCTTCGCTGGCGCCGTACATGACCGATTGGAGCAAGGGTCAGGTGGCTGCTTTTTGCGCCGAGCTGACCGATGAATCTTTTGGGGTGCACAGTCTGCGCTTTGAGCAGGGTCACAATGCCGCGCCGCTGAGCCTGGGCATCAACCTCACCTGCCAGTTGGCCTGGGTGGCGGGCACGCTGCTGGGTACTGTGGCGGGGGGCCTCATCACCGACGTGGAACCCTTCGCCCTCGATTACGCTCTGCCGGCCATGTTCATTGCCCTACTGGTTTTGCAGATCAAGAGCCGCCTGCATCTGATGGTGGCCCTGTTCGGCGGCGTACTTTCAATTGCCTTGTGGTTCGTAGGCGTCACCCAGTGGAACGTAATTATTGCAACCGTATTGGCAGCCACCTTTGGCGCCGGAGTGGAGACATGGACCAAACAACCGTCTTCTTAACCCTGGCCGGGATGGCTATGGTCACCTACCTGCCGCGACTGCTGCCCGCCTGGTTCCTGCGCGGACGCACCCTGCCGCCCTTCCTGGTGGCCTGGCTGCGCTATGTGCCGGTGGCGGTGCTGGCCGCGCTGCTTCTGCCCAGCCTTTTGGTGGCTGATGGCGGCTTGAACTTTGCCTGGAACAACCTGTATCTATGGGCGGCGATCCCTGCGGTGATCGTGGCCTGGAAGAGCAAGAATATGTTCGCCACTGTGCTTACCGGCATGGCGTTGGTGGCATTGGCGCGGCTGGTCTTTGGGTTGTAAGTGTGTAGTGCTTTCCACGAATTCAACAAATTTATAAGGCAATTTTCACCAAGAGCATTGGGAAAGATCAAGCCCACGAATTACACCAATTGCACGAATTCTTAAACCCTAACCTGGGTCGTTTGCCTTTTCCCTGATATCTGATCACTAATCACTGATCACGATTCTCTATTCTCGACTCTCTTGTTTTAATATAACTTGACACTCGGGGAGCTTGTATTATAATAACCATCGCCTTCCTCGTTAGCTCAATCGGCAGAGCGGGCGGCTGTTAACCGCTAGGTTCGAGGTTCGAGTCC